>JAFRMM010000160.1 GCA_017430675.1 Prevotella sp. | reverse complement strand
GATTTTGCAAGGCTCACCACGAGCAAACGGCAACACCGCATGGATGGCGGAAGAGTACAAGAAGGCTGCCGAGGCAGCAGGTCATCAGGTCACACTGGTCAACGTTTCGAGAAAGAAGATTGCAGGCTGTCTGGCTTGCGAGTATTGTCACAACAAAGGCAATGGCGCCTGCATCCAGAAGGACGACATGCAGGAACTCTATCCGCTGATGGCCGAGGCCGAGGTGCTGGTGCTGGCTGCACCTATCTACTACTTCACCCTCTGCGCACAGATCCAGGCTCCCATCCAGCGCATGTACTGCGTGAACAGTCCCGCAAAAGTGAAGAAGATGGCCCTGCTGATGTCATCCTATTCGCCTAATGTTTATGACGGTGCTATCGCTGAATTCCGCGACATCTGCAATTATTGGGGCGTAGAGAACATGGGCCATGTCAGTGCCAAAATTGACGAACAGAAGACCGATGCGACCCTGAGCAAAATTCAGGAATTGGTGGAGAAACTGTAGTATATGAAACGATTCACATTGGTACTATCCGCCTTTTTGCTTCTTGTGGGATGTTGCGGAGATAAACTGGAAAAAAGCATGTCAATCACAGTCAATCTGAGGTACAATGGCACGGACGGTAATGCCAGGAAGTTCGCTGAAGAGATGATTTCCAGTGGTACCGTTGATGCCATCAGAGCCGAGGAAGGTAATCTGAGGTATGAGTATTACCAGTCGCTGGATGATCCTGAGACCATCCTTCTCATCGACAGTTGGGCCAACCAAGAAGCCATCGATAAGCATCATGCTACACCTATGATGGATACCATCGCCAAACTACGAGAAAAGTACGACCTCCACATGACGGTGGAACGCTATACTGCTGCTGAGACACCCGAAACGGAGAATCAGTTTATCAGGAAATAGTAAAGATAAAAGCGCGTATTGTAGTAAGGATACTCCTATAATTCACAAAAGCATCCTCCATGTCAACCAGATATGGGGGATGTTTCTTATCTTCGCAGTATATGATCATGGTGGAAAGATAGCGAAAATCCCGCTGATTCATCTGAATCAGCGGGATTCTTATGAGAAGTCGAGGTGACAGGACTCGAACCTGCGACAGCCTGGTCCCAAACCAGGAACGCTACCAACTGCGCTACACCTCGATTATATGTTACTTGATGATGCCTTGCTCTACGAAGATCTTCTTCAGGGCCACCACAGAGCGATCCACCTGCTCCTTGGTATGCGTAGCCATCAGGGCATAACGCACGAGCGTATCCTGAGGGGCACATGCTGGCGGAATCACAGGATTGATAAACACACCAGCCTTGAAGGCCAGAGCCGTCACCAGGAAGGTCTTATCCACGTCGCGTACATACAGCGGGATGATGGGGCTCTCCGTATCGCCGATCTCGAAGCCCTCCTCACGGAAGCGCTTCAGAGCGTAGTTCGTGACATCCCACAGAGCCTGAATCCTCTCCGGCTCATTCTGGATGATATGCAGTGCCTCCATGGCGGCTGCCGTAGCAGCGGGCGTGTTGGATGCAGAGAAGATATAGGTGCGACACGTGTGGCGCAGGAAGTTGATGGTGTCCCAGTCGGAAGCGATGAATCCGCCGATGCTGGCGAGCGACTTCGAGAAGGTTCCCATGATGAGATCCACCTCATCCGTCAGTCCGAAATGATCACACACGCCCCTACCCTGTTTGCCGAAGACACCAATGCCATGGGCCTCATCGACCATGATGGAACAGTTGTACTTATGCTTCAGTTCGACGATCTCAGGCAACTTGGCCAGATCGCCCTCCATAGAAAATACACCATCGACCACGATGAGTTTGATGGCCTCATGAGGCAACTTCCGGAGCACGCGCTCCAGATCGGCCATGTCATTGTGCTTGTAATGGAGTTGACGAGCGAATGACAGACGGCGGCCATCCACGATAGAGGCATGATCGCGATCGTCACAGATAATATAGTCATCCTTGCCCACAACCATGGCCAGCACACCCTGGTTCACGGAGAAACCCGTGGAGAAGCAGAGGCAGTCTTCCTTGCCGATAAACTCGGCTATCTCTTTCTCCAACTGCACGTGGAGGTCGAGCGTACCGTTCAGGAAACGGCTTCCTGCACAGCCCGAGCCGTATTTATCGAGCGCACGCTTGGCTGCATCAATGATCCGCTGGTCACCAGTCAGGCCTGTGTAGGCATTGGAGCCGAACATCAGCACCTTGTGACCGCCCATCTCGACCTCTGTCCCCTGCTTGCCTTCAATGGCACGGAAATAGGGATACACATCGGCCTCCATAAACTTCTGCGGCTCACGATAATTCTTGTATTTCTCTTGTAATTGTCCCATTCCGATATGGTGTCCTTTTTTGTTTTCTTTCTTTTCAGGCTGCAAAGTTACACATTTTTTTAGAAATAGTGCAAGTTTTTTATAATATTTGTACGTTTTTGTTTTTTTTCTTGCATAAGAAACCGTTTTTTCGGCTGTTTTTCGTATTTTTGCAGTGCGTTATGACTGCCAAGAAGAAAATTGTATTCATATTGAACCCCATCTCAGGGACACATTCCAAGAAGGAAATTCCCGGACTGATTGACAGAACCATCGACCATGAACTGTTCGATGACCAGATCATGCTGACGGAATACGCTGGTCATGCAGCAGAGATTGCCAAGGACTGTGCGACGAAAGGCATTGATATCGTCGTGGCCATTGGCGGGGACGGCACGGTCAATGAGGTGGCACGGTCACTGGTGCATACCCAGACGGCTCTTGGCATCATCCCCTGCGGCTCAGGCAACGGACTGGCACGTCACCTGTGTATCCCCTTGGACATCAAGAAAGCCATCCAGATCATCAATAGTTGTAAGATAGAGGCCTTCGACTACGGTGTGATCAACGACCTGCCCTTCTTCTGCACTTGTGGCATGGGCTTCGACGCCTTTATCTCCCTGAAATTCGCCGAGGCCGGCAAGCGGGGCCCCATCACCTACGTGGAAAACGTGCTGAAGGAGGGACTGAAATACAAGCCTGAGACCTACGAGGTGGAGGATGAGACGGGCGCGAAGAAATACAAGGCCTTTCTTATCGCCTGTGCCAATGCCTCACAATATGGCAACAATGCCTACATCGCCCCAGGAGCCACCATGAAGGACGGTGAGATGGACGTGATCGTGATGGAGCCTTTCGATGCCCTTGACGCCCCGCAGATAGCCGCCGACCTCTTCATGAAGACGCTCACTAACAACTCGAAGATCAAGACCTTCCGTACCAAGAGTCTGCATATCCACCGCAAGGAGCCCGGAGCCATCCATTACGACGGCGATCCCATCATGACGGGTGAGGACATTGATGTCCATATTGAGCATCATGGCATCAACATCCTCACTAACCCCGAGATGACAGAGGACTCCGGGCAGCCAAACTTCCTTTTGAACGCCTTCAGTGACCTGTTTAATAATATAAATAATGTACGTGAGGACATCGGAAAGACGGGTCACAGGATACAGGTCATCAACAAGGTGCTCCTCAGAAAACTGTCCAAGATTTAGTTGTTACTTATTATACTGCATCGAATGCCTGAGCGAGATCATCGATGATATCGTCGATGTGCTCTGTACCTATGGAGAGGCGGATGGTGGCAGGGGTGATATGCTGCTCAGCCAGTTCCTCAGGTGAGAGTTGTGAGTGCGTGGTGGTGTAAGGATGGATCACCAGACTCTTCACGTCGGCCACGTTAGCCAACAGTGAGAAGATCTGCAGGGCATCGATGAATTTCCAGGCCTCTTCCTGTCCGCCCTTGATCTCGAAGGTGAAGATCGAAGCACCACCGTTGGGGAAGTATTTCTTGTATAGGGCGTGGTCGTGATGGCTCTCCAGGGCAGGATGGTGCACGGCGGCCACCTTCGGATGGTTCTTCAGGAAATCAACCACCTTCAGGGCATTCTCCACATGACGCTCCACACGCAGACTCAGCGTCTCTACTCCCTGCAAGAGGATGAAGGCGTTGAAGGGCGAGATGGCAGCACCGGTGTCACGCAGGATGACGGCACGGATACGGGTGACGTAGGCGGCTGCCCCTACAGCATCGGCAAACACAATGCCATGATACGAAGGATCGGGCTTGGCCAGTGTGGGGAACTTGTCAGGATCAGCCTTCCAGTCGAACTTACCGCCATCGACGATGACACCACCCAGAGAGGTACCATGACCACCAAGGAACTTCGTAGCGGAGTGAACCACGATATCGGCACCATACTCCAGCGGACGGATCAGATACGGTGTGCCGAAGGTGTTATCGACAATAAACGGAATGCCATGCTTGTGAGCCACGGCAGCCACACCCTCCAGATCGAGCACATCGGAATTGGGATTGCCGAAGGTCTCTGCATACACCACCTTCGTGTTGGGTTGGATGGCTGCCTCAAGGGCATCGAGGTCGTTCACATTAATAATAGTATTCGTGATACCCTGTGTGGCCAGTGTATGGGTAATCAGGTTGTACGAACCACCATAGAGATTGTCAGCAGCCACGATATGATCACCAGCCTGTGCAATGTTCTGCAGGGCGTATGTAATGGCAGCGGCACCAGAGGCGACAGCCAGACCAGCCACACCGCCCTCGAGGGCAGCCACGCGATCTTCAAACACACCCTGAGTCGAGTTGGTCAGACGACCATAGATATTACCTGCATCGCGAAGACCGAAACGGTCGGCTGCGTGCTGGGAGTTACGGAACACGTATGACGTGGTCTGGTAAATAGGTACTGCGCGAGCGTCGGTTGCGGGGTCAGCCTGTTCCTGGCCTACATGAAGTTGCAGCGTCTCAAAACGATAATTGTTCTTACTCATAATCTTGTCCTTTCTTTTATTTTGTTGTTTAATGATTATTATTTCTGGGTGCAAAGGTACGAACTTTAGAATTATCCACCAAAATTTATTCAAAATATGGAAAATACTACTATAACAATAACGATATTCAAAAAATTTGTCTTAAATCACAGTTAGAAAGACCCATCAACAGAATAATATTCTAAACACCCCCCTAAAAACCGTCTTATGATGTCGTATTTTGGAAAAAATGCTTTTTTTTCAAAAAAAGTCCGATAAAATTTCGGTATCTCACTGAAAAACAGTATCTTTGCAGTCCGAAATCGGGTATATCCTGTTTTTCACATTATTAATAATATAGAAACAACAAGAAAAATAAGACATGACAAAGGCAGAAATCATCAACAAAATTGCTGAGGAGACTGGTGTTGCCAAGAAGGATGTAGCCACGACGGTAGAGGCCTTCATGGAAGAGATTCGTCAGAGCCTTGCCGAGAGCAAGGAGAACGTCTATCTGCGCGGATTCGGTACCTTCATCGTGAAGCGCCGCGCCCAGAAGACCGCCCGTAATATCTCCAAGAACACGACGATTATCATCGACGCCCACGACTTCCCGGCATTCAAGCCCTCGAAGAGTTTCATTGAGAAGATGAAGTAATTAACACATTTAATATAGTTTATTATGCCAAACGGAAAAAAGAAAAAGGGCCACAAGATGGCTACACACAAGCGTAAGAAGAGACTGCGCAAGAATCGTCATAAGAGCAAGTAAGCACTTGCCGTGACAAGAAAAAGAAATGAAAGGAGTGTGCCGGACTATTCGAGGAGAATAGAGGCGCACCCTTTCGGGTTTTAACGACAATCCCCAAGATAAACATGACAAGTGAAGTAATCATTGATGTTCAGCCGAAAGACATCTCAATAGCCCTGCTCGAAGACAAGCAACTGGTGGAATACCAGCAGGAGCAGCGCACGGTATCGTTCTCGGTGGGCAACATCTACGTGGCAAAGGTGAAAAAACTGATGCCCGGACTGAACGCATGCTTCGTCGATGTTGGCGCAGAGCGTGTGGCCTTCCTGCATTATCTTGACCTGGGGACTCAATTCCACTCTTACGAGAAATACCTGAAACAGGTTGCCAGCGACCGCAAGAAACTCTACCCTATCCAGAAAGCCACCATCCAGCCACCCTTGAAAAAGGACGGCAGTATTGCCACGACGCTGAAGGTCGGTCAGGAACTGCTTGTGCAGATCGTCAAGGAGCCCATCAACACCAAGGGTCCACGTCTGACATGCGAACTCAGTTTTGCTGGTCGTTATCTGGTACTCATCCCCTTTGATGACAGCGTCTCCGTCTCTACGAAGATCAAGCGTAGCGAAGAGCGCAGTCGCCTGAAACAGTTGATTCAGAGTATCAAGCCGAAGAACTTCGGCGTCATCGTGCGCACGGTAGCAGAAGGAAAGCGTGCCGCCGAACTCGATGCCGAACTGAAGATCCTGCTGAAGCGATGGGAAGAAACGATTACGAAGGTACAGAAGACTACAGAGCGCCCGCAACTGTGCTTTGAGGAGGAAAGCAGGGCCGTGGCGCTCCTTCGTGACCTGTTCAACCCCACGTATGACGGCATTTACGTCAACGACAGCGGCATCTTCGAGGAAATCAAGAACTACCTGGGACTTATTGCCCCAGAGAAGAAGGACATTGTGAAACTCTACACGGGTACAGTGCCTATCTTCGACAACTTCGGCGTGACCAAGCAACTGAAATCCGGCTTCGGCAAGACTGTCAACTACAAGCACGGTGCCTATCTGATCATTGAGCATACGGAGGCGATGCATGTGGTTGACGTGAACAGCGGCACGCGCATCAAGAAGGAGAACGACCAGGAGGCCAATGCCCTCGAGACCAATCTGGGTGCCGCCGACGAACTGGCACGTCAGTTGAGACTGCGGGATATGGGCGGTATCATCATCGTGGATTTCATCGATATGAAACTGCCAGAAGACCGTCAGATGCTTTATGAGCGGATGTGCAAGAACATGCAGAAAGACCGTGCCAAGCACAACATCCTGCCGCTCTCGAAGTTCGGACTGATGCAGATCACACGCCAGCGAGTGCGCCCAGCCATGAGCGTCAATGTCGAGGAGACCTGCCCCACCGGTTTCGGAAAGGGAACCATCAAGTCGAGTTTCCTGTTTACAGATACTCTGGAGAGTAAGATTGATCAACTGGTCAATAAGATCGGAATCCGCAAGTTCTACCTGCACGTACATCCCTACGTGGCAGCCTACATCAACAAGGGTGTTTTTAGTTTGAAACTGCAATGGCAGATGAAATACGGACTCGGTGTCCGTGTGATCCCCTCTCAGAAACTGGCCTTCCTGCAATACGAGTTCTACGATGAAGACCGACAATTCATCGACATGCAGGAGGAGATAGAAACAAAGTAACCCCTCAAAGCGTCATTCTATGTTGACACTGAAAATCCTGTTCTGGGCATGTCTGCTCATCGTGTTCTACACCTATATCGGGTATGGAATACTTCTATACATCCTCATCCGGCTCAAGCGGCTCTTCAAGGGGAAACCCCTGAAGACCGCCCTGCTGAGTGACGGTGAACTGCCCACCATGACCCTGATGATCTGCGCCTACAATGAGGAGGATGTGGTAGCAGAGAAGATGGAGAACACCCTGGCGCTCGACTACCCCAAAGACAAGTTCCGCATCATGTGGGTCACTGACGGCTCCAATGACCGTACCAATGAACTGTTGGGAGCCTATCCGGAGGTGGATGTCGTGTTCAGCCCGGAGCGCAAAGGCAAGACGGCTGCCCTGAAGCACGGACTGCGTGAACTCCAGACGCGCTACGTGGCCTTTACCGATGCCAACACGATGATCAATCCCGGAGCCCTGCGCGAGATAGCCCGTCTGTTCATGGATCCCACGGTAGGCTGTGTGTCAGGCGAGAAACGCGTCGCAGCCAGGATGGAGGGCGAGATGGCCGCCGAGGGTGAAGGGCTCTACTGGAAGTATGAGAGCACGCTGAAGAAATGGGACAGCGAACTCTACTCCACCATGGGTGCCGCAGGAGAACTGTACGCCATCGACCCCACCCTCGTGCGGGAAGTGCCTGACGAGGCCCTGCTCGATGACTTCATGATGTCGATGTATATCGTTGATGACGGCAGACGCATTGCCTACACCCCTGATGCCTACGCACAGGAATACGGTTCAGCCAATATCCATGAGGAGTCGAAGCGCAAACGGCGCATTGCCGCAGGCGGCCTGCAGAGCATCTGGTGGCTCAGGAGCATGCTCAACCCTTTCCGTCAGCCCATAGTGGCTTTCCAGTATATCAGCCACCGCGTGCTGCGCTGGAGCGTCACCCCAGTGGCCATGGTCCTGCTCCTGCTGTTCAACATCGCATTGGTGCTGATGGATGCGGGAACATTCTATGCCGTCATGCTGATCCTGCAGGTGCTCTTCTACCTGATGGCCTTTGCAGGATGGCTGCAGAACCGCTACGGGCATAAGAACAGACTGCTCTACACGGCCTACTATTTCGTGTTCATGAACCTCAATGTCTTCCGCGGAATGGCCTACCTGAGAAGCCACGGAAAAAGCGGCGCATGGGAAAAAGCAAAAAGAAGTTGAAAAATTTCTTAAGTTTTTCTTGTAATTCAAAATTATTTGTTACTTTTGCACCATTGTAGTGATTTGTAAACTCAAATGGTAAAGGACGAGAAAGAGATACTATTACAGAAGTTTGCAGATGCCAATCGGAAACTGCTGCTTGTCAGCGAGCAGTTGGCGATTGCAAATAAGAAATTGAAGGAATACGAAGAAAAGGCTCAGAAGGCTGAGAATGCCAGCAAGATGAAGTCCCTTTTCCTCGCCAATATGAGCCATGAGATACGCACACCGCTGAATGCCATCGAGGGATTCTCCAGAGTCATTGTGGAGACCGACTCGCCAGAAGACCGCATGAAGTTCTTCGAAATCATCGAGAGCAACAACAACAGACTGCAGAGCCTGGTCAATGAGATCCTCGACCTGTCGAGAGTGGAGTCTGGTGAGATCGTGATGAAGAAGGCCAGCACAGACCTCAACGAACTCTGCACAGGCATCAAGAACCTGTTCAAGTTCCGCTGCCCTGACACCGTGCAACTGAAATGGGACAAGCCCCTGATGACCGTCACGCTGAACACGGATGCCAACCGTCTGACGCAGGTATTCTCCAATCTGATCAGCAATGCCCTGAAGCATACGTCGTCAGGAAGTATCACCTACGGCTATAACATCCTCAACGAAGGACAGCAGATCAAGTTCTTCGTCAAGGATACGGGTTCCGGCATTGCCAAGGAAGATATCGAACATATCTTTGAGACCTATGTCTCCAGGGATGCGGAGACCAACAAGAACGGCTACGGTCTCGGCTTGCCGCTCTGTAAGATCATCGTCGAGAAACTCGGCGGCACCATCTCCGTGGAATCCGAGGTAGGCAAAGGCTCTACCTTCACGTTTGTCATGCCCTTTGAGGGTACCATCGGCGGTATCAACCAGGCAACGACGACCACGACGAACGTGCGCACCATCCGCATCAGCGGCCGTCCCAACGACCGTAACGTCAAGACCATTCTGGTGGCCGAGGACGAGGACAGCAACTATGAACTTGTGAAGATCGTGCTCCAGAAACGCTATAGACTTCTGCGCGCACGCAATGGCATTGAGGCAGTTACCATCAATGAGGACGAAAAGCCCGACCTGATCCTCATGGATATCCGTATGCCAGAGATGAACGGTCTGGATGCCACCCGCATCATCAAGGAAGTGTCGTCATCCACCCCCGTGGTCGCCCTGAGCGCATACGCCTTCGAGGAGAATATCCGCGAAGCCAGGGCTGCAGGGTGCGACGAGTTCATGGCCAAGCCTTTCAAGGTGGAGAACCTGATCGAAGTGGTCAGGAAATATCTGGATAAATAAGCACTAATAGCATAAGTCAGTCGAATAGTATAGTCAGTCGTATGGGAAAACTTGCAGTACAGAAATATTTCTCATTCATGATGCTCATCATCACATTCCTGTTGATGATCTTCACGTTTACGGGTCTTTTCGGAGGTGACGTCCCGCCAGCCGGCAACACGGCACGGGCCATGCTCGTCTATGTCCTGCCGCTGCTCATCGCGGCAAATGTCGTATTCCTCATCTACTGGCTCGTGCTGCGGCGCTTCCACTGGGCATGCATGCCGCTGATCACCATCCTGTGCTGCATCCCATACATGGGCACACTCTTCCAGTTTGGCTCGCAGGATGAGAAGGCCGATGCCCAACCAGGCATGAAGATCGCCTCCTACAACGTCGCCATGTTCGGCCGCGAGACATCAGGATTCATGGCGCAGGACATCCTCTCGGAGATGAAGAAGCAGAAGGTGGATATCGCCTGTATGCAGGAGTACAACGACTATGCCGGCGACAAGCGGAACTCTGATTCCTACAAGGAGTATTTCCCCTACATGGTCGTGGGCAACAGCGATATGGTCATCTACAGCAGATACCCCATCGTCAAATCGGAAAACATTCCCTTCGAAATGACGAACAACAGTGCCATGTGGGCAGAGATCAAGTACAACGATCAGGTCTATCGCGTCTATAACGTCCACTTGGAGACCACTGGCATCAATGGTGCCCTCCACAAAGCCGCCAAGCAGGAAGCCAATGGCATAGAAGTGCCCAACAATGCCTTTATGAATTACGTCTATGGCAAATACACCGTAGGCATGATAGCCCGTTCCGGACAGGCCAACCAGTTGGCAATGAATATGAGGGAATCTGAAGTGCCCGTCATCGTATGCGGCGACTTCAACGACGTGCCCTACTCCTACGTCTATAACACGATGCTGGGCGACAAGATCGACGGTTTCAAGGAGTGCGGCAGCGGATTAATGAACACCTTCCGTGGCGGCAAGAAACAAGTGCGCATCGACTATATCTTCCACGACAAGAGCATGGAAGGTATCTCCTATTACAAGAAGGAACTCAGTTATTCCGACCACTATCCCATATTCATGCGGATAGGCGTCAAGCAATAATCTTGAACCTTACCCTGAACGAATGCTCGTGCTCGTCCCAATTGGTGCCGAGCATCTCGAAGCGCCCTATCTGCGACGTGCTTCTCACATGCTTGCCGATACAGGGGCAGACATCATAGTCGCCGATACGCACCAGGCGGATCGTATCCGACACATCCTTCGGCAGACGGTCGGCATCCACCTCCTCAGGCAGTTCGTCGATAGTCACGAACTCAAAGGTCACAGGCAGATCCTCGTCGATCAGTTCATTCATCCTGCGCTCGATCTCCTTTTCCTCCTGACGGCTCGGCTTATGGTCGAGATGGAAACTCATCTTGCTCTTCTTGCGCTCGATGTGGGCATTATACGAACGCTCACAGCCGAACAGACGGATCATCGTCTGGTTCAGAAGGTGCTCCGCCGTATGGGCCGGGGGAAACTCCTCCTTGTTGTGATCGTTCAGGATATAGTCTTCTGCCATCGTCGTTTTCTGTATAATTAGGTGCAAAGATACGAATAAGTAGCCGAACCAACAAATATTCGGCCATTTTTTTGTGTTACCTGATCAGAATCTTCTTCGTCGTGCCATTACTCATTCGCGTGATATTCAGTCCCTTTCGTGGATGCTCTCTCTGCCTACCACCCATGTCATACCACCTGACTTCAGTCTTACCATCATCAGGAACGGCAGACAGGCTGGTACTACCACCGGATGCGGGCTGGATGCCAAACACGGCACCTTGACTTAAGAGCAATTCTTCCCATCCGTCAACGCTTGTCATGAGGACATAGGCATCCTGTCCGCCCCATCCCCAGTTAATGTGAAAATAACCCTCCCTATAACCGTCTATGACAAAGGCAT
>JAFRMM010000159.1 GCA_017430675.1 Prevotella sp. | reverse complement strand
GGTTAATCAGCGGGAACTCACCACAGCTGCCAAAGTAGAACATCAAAGCCCCAAACAGTGTGCCGAAGATGACCATCGGGTGCAGACGGATGAGTCGGCGCTTAAAAAAACTCCACGTCGACATTTTGTCCCAGCGGTCATCATAGGCATAGCCAATGACGAAGCCTGAGAGCACGAAGAAGAAATCCACAGCCAGATAGCCGTGATTGATGGGCTGGTCGGTTTTGCCACCATAATAGGTTTCAAACAGGTGATAGGCCACCACCAGCATGGCAGCCACGCCGCGCAGTCCGTCGAGGATCTCATAGCGCGGTTTTGATGCGAGGTAAACGTTGCTGTTACTCATATACGTTTTTTGTTTTGGGTGCAAAGGTACGAAGAAAAATTGTTTGGTTTTTGTGCTATTGTTTAAAAATATTGTCGTATATTTGCAGGCATGAAGCATTCTATCCAATTCGACCATGTCAGGCTGAAACCTTCAGAGCAGATTGGAAGTCATCAGCAGCCGACATGGGAACTCTCGCTGGTTATTGAGGGCGAGGGCATCAGGACTATTGCTGGCGTGAGCGAACCGTTCAAGAGCGGTGAGGTTGTTCTGGTGCCCCCAGAGATTCCTCATTGCTGGCAATTCACGGACAATGCCGATAAGATAGAAAACATCACCATAACGTTCGCCCCAGAACTGATCCATACAGTAGCAGCAACATTCCCAGAGTTGCAAATACTCTTTGAAGACCTTGCGAAATCCTCGAAGGGTATTGTTTTCACAGGGAGGACACGTCAGAGACTGTCTGAAGGTTTGAAGCAGATGACGGATCTGACAGATGCAGAGCGGGTGACGCTGTTCATCCACCTGCTGACCATCATAGCCGTGAGCAGTGACCGTATGGAAATAGGAAAACAAACGGGAAACGATGCCCAACGACGGTTGAAACAAATAGAAATCTACATCAGTTGCAACTACAAGCGTGAAATATCCATTGATGACCTTGCCCATCACATAGGCATGAATCGCTCGTCACTCTGCACCTTCTTCAAGCATCATTCGGGCAAAACCATTGTTACCTATCTCAACGAGCATCGTCTTTCTGTGGCCTGCCATCTGCTCCGTCAAACGTCGCTGACCATCCAACAGGTCTGTTACGAAAGCGGATTCAACGACCTTCCCCACTTCTGCCGCATTTTCAAGCGAAAGTTCAGTGTAACACCAAAAGAGTATCGTGAATTATCACAGGAAGAGAGATAACGTTATAAATAAACTCCCGTTCATCGAACACCTCAAAACCACACTTTTTATAAAAGGCGATGTTCTTGTCAGAGTTCGTGATAACAATAAAAAGACGCTTACAGAAAACGTTGTCTGAACCATAGTGAGAACACGGGGTCTGTAATATAGAGTTGCCGCATTTCCGAATAGATAATGTCCCGCTCGACGAGAGCATCGCGGAGGCGTACCATATTTGAGGGACTGCCCAAGTCGAACTGACTACGGACCCTCTTCTCATTGTAACCAGAGTGAATGCCAGAGACTATGGCACGCAACAAATTCATCTGATAACCAGAAAGCGGTTCTATCTGTTGCATATAAAGAGCCTCGTTGGTACTTATCAATTCCTTAACGGCCAAAGGCAATAGTTCCTCTGTTGCCGCTTCTCCTTGTGGCGAATGGTTTAGGATAATGGAGGCCAGATGCTGGACGTATGACGGATAGTTATCGACAGTCTCACAAATCTTCGTAACCATCTGTTCAGAGATATGCCGACCTGCGCTCTCGAAATGGCTGATGATATAGCCAGTCCAGTCGGATGTCGGAATCTTTTGGAGCCACATCAGGTCGCCAAACTGATAGAACGGCATACTGCGGTTAAGGAATATCTTGCCCATCATGTGGCATTTACTGCCGAAAAGACAATAGGACGTAAAGTGATGATGCTGCCATACAGAGCGAAACTTTGCCTGTACAGACTTAGTATTCTCAAACTCGCCCACTTGCTGAAACTCGTCAATGCAGACTACAATATGGCGGTCTTTACGCTTGGCTATTACCTCAACCATATTCAGTATTTCTTCTGGGCTATGTGTTTCAGGAGTAATCCCGAGAGACACACTGATATCCGAGGCTGGATCTATAGGGAAGTGGATTTTGGGTGTGAGCCGTGCCAGAAAGTCCTTGGCTTCGTCCATCCACAATTGTGTTTTAGAGGCTGTCTGTTTTAGTACTGCGGCGGCTAAAACATTGTAGAAATCGTATTCGCTCTTACATCCGAAGATATCAAGACGTACGGTAATAATATCGCCTCCTTCCAATTGCCGGCATACATGATCCACCAATGAGGTTTTGCCCCAGCGACGGGGTGAAATCAAGATAGAGTTAATGCCATTCTCGAAATTCTGCTTCAAGCGACGGGATTCTTCTTCGCGTCCTGTGAAATTATAGTCCGTAACGGCCACTCCATAAACAAAACTCTTCTCCATAACTTACTGAATTTGAGGGCAATGCTCGTGCAAACCGAGAGCAACGGAACTTGTCCTAATTGCCGAGGTGCAGCCGAGTCTCGCACATTTTTTTGCCAGCAAAGATAGTAAGAAGATAACAATTTCACAAGTCTGTGATTCACAAACTTGTGAAATTTAAGAATTATTATAGTTACCGCGCGAAAAAATCTAAAACGGGGATACTTTATTCACCCCATTTACTGAGCGGAATGTACAACGTTACTGGATCCGTGTACAAAGAGTCACTTCTGTGTCCCTCTTTTCTTCTGCAAAACGATGCTCCATGGCACCGGAAAATCACAGGGGACATTGATCTAAACAGTTATGAGGCGGGTCAAGAGCCTGTCCCCTTGACCCACAACAGATATGCTCCTGTTCCAAATTCTCTTTCGTTACTCTGATGTATTCCATATTGATTTTATTAAATAGATTCACGCGTAAAACCTAAATACGCTTAATTTTATTTGCAAAGATAGTGATAATTACGGAATTATCGTTAAATTTGCACCAAGATTTAACAATAGTTGATTCTCGTCACGACTCGACCAATCATGCAAGCATGTTGGTTCTCGCTGCTCCGAGAATTAGCATTGCTTATCAAGTGACCCAACAAAAAACTATAATTATGGGACAGATTTTGAACCCCTTAAGAAGGGGCGGCATTAAAACCGGGATTCGCAGCATAAGGACATGGTGACGGATGTATATTTAGGCCCAACTGTCTGTCCCCGTGACTAGTCTTGTGTGCTTCATCTCGAAACGGTTCCTGACACTGTTGTGTGCAAGAAGGTTAATAGTAACAATAATAGGAGAATAGAACTATGAATTTATTGGAATTAGTAAATGCGAGGTACAGTTGTAGGAATTATCTGCCTACGAGTGTTGAACAGGAGAAGTTGGACTACATCCTGGAGTGTGTCCGTCTTGCACCATCAGCCGTGAACAAACAGCCCTGGTTGTTCCACATCATCAGCAATGAGGAGGACAAGGCCCTGTTGCAGCAGTGTTATAATCGCGACTGGTTCAAGACGGCCCCTATGTATATCATTGCCTCAATCCTGCATGACGAAGAATGGGTGAGAGCCGACGGTAAGCATCATGGGGATATTGACATTGCCATTGCCGTTGAGCATCTTTGTCTGGCTGCCACGGAACAGGGACTGGCTACCTGCTGGGTCTGTAATTTCGATGCTGCCTTGTGTAAAGATCTGTTCGCCTTGCCTGAGAATGAGGAACCTGCAGTGATTATCCCATTGGGCTATGCTGCGGATGAAATAAAGCCCAAGAGCCGCAAGGCCATTGATCGGATTGTGAAGTGATACGGCACTCGATCAGACCGCGACAGAACGTGGTGTGACGACAATATACACAGAAAGGACCGTCCCCAGTGAGTTTTTTTTGCATTTGAGGGTGTCAGGGTGTACAAATGCCTTTGTACAGGGCTTTTGCACCCTGTTTTGTAGGGTGACAGGGTGCCAAGGCCAGTGTTTATCGGCATTTGTACACCCTGACACCCTCAAATACGAAATTCACGCGCGCGCACGCGATAGATCATCCTAACGATACTGCCAGAGTGTTCATCTACGCGATCACAGGGGGCGATCACAGGGGACAGGTCCTTGATCCTGAACGGAATCAAACGACCTGTCCCCGTGATTGCCCGTTTAATATCTGTGCGCCAGCCGCTCCCCTCCCTTCAAGGGGAGGGGTTTGGGGTGGGGTCTCAGGACTCAGTGAGAACCGTCCCCAATGAGTTCCTAGGTTAATAAGCGAAGCAAGACCTCACGTACAACGAGGTACCTTTGCCATAGGAGGACCAACTACCTTGTTCGTCTATGTAGAACGCGCCGTTGGTACCGTGCTCCGTACTGGACCAGTACAAGGAGAAAGACCAGCCGACCTTTGACTTGAAAGTATCGTAACCGCCCAGGGCGCTGATGACAGAATCGGAGGGACTGGTCCATGATCGTTTGCAACATCGTTGATACATTTTTTCGCAAAACATTTGGCAAAGTCGAAAAAACAACGTATCTTTGCACCCGACAAAAAAGTTTAACCCTCTAAATTCTTAATCTATGGGAAAAGACAGTGAACAAAAAAAAGGAGAACAGAAAATGGAAGTGGAAATCAGCGAGAGGTACATCAACCCCTACACCGACTTCGGATTCAAGAAGTTGTTCGGCACGGAGTTGAACAAGGACCTGCTGATCAGTTTCCTCAACGCACTGTTCAACGACAAGCCGGAAATCACCGACCTCACCTATCTCAACAACGAGCATCTCGGTGAGGGCATCACAGACCGCAAGGCCGTGTTTGATGTATATTGTCAGTTATCTGACGGCAGTCGCATTATCGTGGAGATGCAGAAAGCCGAGCAACAGTACTTCAAGGACCGCAGCATCTACTACTCCACCTACCCCATACGCGAGCAGGCTCCCAAGGGCAAGTGGGACTATCGCCTGGAGGATGTCTATACGGTGGGGATCCTGAATTTCACGTTCCCCGACGACGAATATCCCTCGGAGAATATGATCCATGAGATCAAACTGAAAGACGTGGAGGACAACCATGTATTCTACGATAAGTTGACCTTCGTCTATCTGGAGATGCCAAAGTTCAACAAGAAAGAGGAAGAACTTGTGACGATGTTCGACAAATGGCTATTTGCATTGTCAAACCTCGCACGCTTGTTGGAGCGTCCGAAGGCTCTCCAGGAACGGATCTTCACCCGTCTGTTCGAGCAGGCCGAGGTTGCCCGCTTCACTCCTGAAGAGCGCACCGAGTATGTGGCCAGCAAAAAGGAATACTGGGATAGTTATAGCATTCTTACAACTTCCTATAATAAGGGACGTGAAGAAGGACGGGCAGAAGGACGGGCAGAAGGACGGGCTGAAGGCGAGTTGAATGAGAGACTGAAAAATGCCAAGAGCCTGAAAGAGAATGGTGTTGCTGTTGATGTAATTGCAAAAAGCATAGGATTGTCCACAGAAGAAATAGACAACCTTTAAACACATATCCGCAAAGAAGAAATCCACAGCGAGATAGCCGTATCTGGCCATCATCATCGTTTCATGTCCAAAACTCCCTTTCTCCCGTATCTGCCATTTCTCCCTGACACTTAGGACAGGTTTTCCTGTCCCATATCCTGATATTATCGCTGCCACACTGTAAACACAGACGGCCAACTTCGCTTCGGTAGGATGGGGCCACATCGGCTATGATGCCGCCAACGACAATGTTCTGGATGGTCTTACAATCTGGACAGGACATGGGGGTAATCTGCTGACGGAACAACCCACGTCCCTCATACACCTCGGCTTCATAGCCACAGGCCTTACAGCGATATTTCAGTTTCCAAGCCATACTATCTCCCCAATAGATGCTGGTACTCTTCTGGCTTAGAGTCCTGTTTAAGTCGATGATGGCAATATGGCTCCATACATTATCTGTAATCGTATAGGCGGACGTGCAGGATCTTCCATTCGCCACAGGCGATGCGCACATGACGGCCCTGATGGTCCTGGTCGCCATTCAGCCGGCGCAGGCAATGCATCTGTCCCTGTTCGTCGATACGCACCTCATCAACACTGGCGATACCTTTGCGGAAGCCGCTGAACAATTCTGTTTTTGCCTTGTTGTGTCCTGCATTATCACCTGCAGCGACGAAACCGTCCTCGCCTAACTCCTGTTGTTGTTCGTGAGCCTTCTCGTAGTCAGAAGCAAAGGCTACGACAACACCTGTTCCTGCAAGAAGGAACTCGTTATTTGCAAGTTTAAGCAGGATGACACCACCCTCAGGCCATGTAGAACCGTCAGTGCCACGTGGATCCCAAGGCAACGTTAAGTAGTGGCGACAGGTGATGGACATGCCGTCATCCGTGATGATACGTTCCTTATCCTCTTGGTCGAAGAGCAATCCGTAAGAGGTGAGGGATGAGTGGTGAGAAGTGAGGGAATAGACTTGCCGTAGAAGGGAGTAGGCTTTCGTGACACTTTCCGTCTCTTGGGGTGATGCCTGGTCGATAGCGAAGGGCGAGAAGCCGAGGGCATCGTGCTCACCGAAGGCATAGAGCGCACGGGCGCCGCTGTTCTCACAGCAGCGGCTTTCCGGGATGAAGAGGCGGTTGTTTGGGAGTGCATATTGGTCAGCCCAGCCCTTGAAACCAGTATCGTAGATGTCCGGAGCCAGACAGAGCAGTTGTGGAGCGCCACAATGCCAGAGGTCGATGAGATGTGCCAACGGGCCAGCCGACGGATATTGCCCAGGCTGACGGCCACGGCTGTTCATCGCCGCATTTACGTAGAGCGGCATCTGCGTATGGCGACGGGCTGTCTCACACAGCCGTCCAACATACTGAGCGTAGTAGTAGGCCATGAAGATCTCGTCGGTATAGATGTCGTCGCCGAAGACTTCTGTCCAACTCTTCCCTTCAGCGCGGAAACGCTGCTTCAGCCACGGGTGCAACGTCTTCTGATTCTTCTTCAAGTAGGAGAGCAACTCCTGAGGCACCCCTTTCTGATATATTTCCTCTGCCAAAGGGGAGTGGTCGCGGGCATCCTCCAGCATACCTATCTCATTCTCCACCTGAATCATTGGCACCACGTCACCGCCTGTCTCGCTGATATGCTTCACCAGCGCCCCGAAAGCCTTATTGTCTGCTTGGAATACATTCTCAGAGAAGCAACTGGCTATCTCCAGCGGCTTGCCTTGCTGCGTCCTCGCCCGTGGGAATCGTTTGGTGTCCTGCTTAAACCACAAGGGCGCATAGCACGACATGGAGTTCTTCCATGCGCCAAACCACAGGAACACCACCTTCAACTGCAGGTCCCGTGCCTCCTGGATGGTGCGGTCGATGAGGGTGTAGTCGAACTTACCTTCTGTCGGCTCAAGAAGTTCCCAGTAGGCAGGTACCAGCACCGTGTTCAGGCCCAACGCCTTCATACGGGGCATCACCTCATCGATATCCTCCACACTCGTAGCCGCCGAGTTGCTCAGTTCGCCACCCAGGATTCGCTCGCCCTGAGCCCACCCCGTCAGGGTTAGCATCATGATTGTGATAATAACAGACAGTCTTTTCATTTTTGTGGTAATTTGCTGATACAAAGATATAAATAATCTCCCATATTCTATTGAATATAGGAGAAAAATTAAGTTTTTTTGAAACCATCATCATTGTTGTCCTGTAGCCTGACGGTACTCCAACAACTTGTTTTGTAAGTCGGCACAGGCATCGGTATGCTTGTCAAGGGCCTGCTGATAGAGCAGTTGGGCTTCGAGCAGGTCGCTCATCTTCGAGGTGCCAGCCTTGTAGTAATTGCGGTTCAGACGGAGGTTTTCCTCAGCCTGGTCGATACCGCGCTTGGCGATAGTCTGTTGTTGGCGCGACTCTTCTACATCATTCCACGCCTTCTGCATACGTATCTTCAGTAGTTCGGCATGATCTGCCAGTTGTTCTTCGGCTTGCTGCTGGGCTATCTTTTTCCGCTTGACGGCATGCGAGCCGCCCCACCAGTCGGAAATCGGCACGCTGACCGTCGCAAAGATCATGCCGAAGGTGTGGTCGTTTTCCATCAGGTTATGGTAGTTATAGCCAGCACCCACTCCCACAGTCGGAAGATTCTTGCCAACCTCCATCTTGCGCTGCAGTTTAGTGACTTCCACCTGCTTGTTCAGCAATTGGTATTCAGCAGTTCCCTGCAAAGCCTGGTCATAATCCTGTTTGATGGTCTGCTGCGATAAGTCGTCCCTGAGTTCTGGGTTCTTGACGCTAAACTGTTCGTTGTTGAGTCCGCAGTATTGGCCCAGCAGCAGACGAACGATGCTAATGCCGTTTTGTAGTTTTACCTTCTGGCTTTCCACGTCGTTCTGACGGAGTTGCACCTGTAGCAAGTCATTACGCATTGCCACACCAGCCTTCACAGCAACATCCACATCTTTATAAATGTCAGCCAACAGGGCTTCGACGGCCTCGATGGTCTTCATCTTCTCCTGCAACGAGACGAGTTGCCAGTAGTATTGCTCTGTCTGTTTCTCTACCTCATTTTCTGAGAGTTGCAATTGCAAACGGCTTACGTCTTCGCCAACCTTGGCCAGTTTGTTGCCATTGATAATCTGGCCTCCTGCGAAGACGGGTTGTACGGCAGTAACACCAGCAATAGTACCGTTTTTCATTATCGAGATGCTGACAGGATTGCCTAAGGCTGCGAGGGCCTCGGTAGGCAGCGACTGAGCGAGGGCCATGCCTAATTCTGGTGTAATCTGTTCGGAGAGATTCAACTCTGTTTGGGCCATGCCCTTGTTAGCGTTGAACCACAGGCCAGTGCCGCTGATGTTTGGGAAATACTTGGTGAAGGCCTCCTTGCGCTGCTGCTGGGCAGCATCGATGGAGTGGCGTGCATTACGAATGGCGATGTTGTTGTGAAGTGCAGAGTCCTTCAACTGCTGAAGTGTATATGTTTGGGCTGCGGTAACACCGCAGCAAACTGAACAAACAATAATGGATAAGATCTTCTTCATAATTACTTCAAATTAACTTTCCAATAAATGACAGGCAGCATAGTGACTACCATGATGAGCGAGCCGATGCCACCGGCGAAGATGGTGACGCCCACGGGCATCCAGAACGAACTCTGGGCAATGATCATCGGCACCACACCAACGGCAGTAGTGGCTGTCGTGAGGAAGATAGGCACCATGCGACGCTTACCTGCATCGTAGGCGGCTTGACGCACAGCATCGTTGTATGCCTTGCGATCTACCGTCCAATCGCTATGCTCCGCCACATGCTTTTTGATTAAGTCGATGGCATGTTCGAAGATGAGTATCTCGTTACGCATGATCATTCCCATCAAGGTGATGACACCCATGATAGATGTGAGTCCGAGGGTGCGGTTCATCAGTCCGAGTCCGATGAGTGAGCCTGGTATCATAAGACCCAAGGCAGCGATGCAGACGAGGGAGATACCGTATTTCTTGAAGTTGAACAGTAGGAAGAAGAAAATGATAACCTCGGCAATGGCCACACCACCAAAGATCTGTGGCAGTGCCTCACCGTCGTACTCTATCTCGCCACCCACCTCGGCACGAACACCCTGAGGAATATCGATATCATCCTCCATAATGTCGGCCACACGACTTTCAACAGGAGCAGCATAGACACCATTGGCAAATTGGGCCGTCACCGTGATGCACCGCTCACCGCCACGATGCATGATACGGCTTTCACTCCACTTGGGCTTAACGCTGGCAATCTGTCGGAGAGGTACTGTTGTATTGTTGCCGCCTACACCTGCGGATAACATCGCCATAGGCGTGGCAACGCCGAGGTTCTCGATATCAGAGAAGGTCATATCGGCATCGTCTTTTACGACGATAGGCAGTTCGTAGTCACCCTCCCATATCTGGCCTACACGCAGGTCGTTGGTGGTGGCACTGAGGGCGAGCGCAGCCGTAGTGCGGGTGATGCCCAACTGAGCAGATGTTACTGGGTCGAGTTCTACATTGATGATGGGGTAGGGCTGCAGGAAGTCGGTATGTACCCACTCCAGTTCAGGCATCTCGCGCATGCGCTCCATCAATCGCTCTGCCACTACATGAAGCGAGTCGAGGTCTTCGCCATAGAAGCGATACTCCAGTTCGGGCACTTCCAGATAGTCCAGTCGCTTGAAGCGGACGTAGGCATCAGGGAAGGCCTCGCTCCATACTGGTTGATACTTGGCCAAGAGTTTCAGCGTGGCATCATGTGAGGTGGTGTTGACAATAAACTGCGCATAGTTACGACCTGCCATCTGTGGAGCATAGCACACCATGAAACGAGGCGACGAACAGCCGACGAAACTCGTAATGCACTTCACATCCTCATCTTGTTGGAGTACATGGCGTAGAGAATCAGCAATCACTCGCGTATCTGCAATGCCCTTGCCCTCTGGCATGAATATTTCTACGGCAAACTGGTCGCGGTCAGCGTATGGGAACAGACGTATCTTCAGCGTTGGTACAATGAGCGTCGATAGCAGGATGACGCCGATGCCGCCACCAATAGTGAGCCATGGATGACTGAAGGTCCATCCCAGCACATGGTTATAAGTGTTCTGTACCCAGTGGGTGATAGCGTTTCCATTTGTAGAAACCTTGCCAGGCTTGATGATGAGCACCTCTAAGAACGGTATCACTGTCACTGCCAGGAAGAGCGAGACCATGAGGTTAATGGTGATCGTGGCAGGGAAGTCCTCCAACGCATCGTGGAAGGCCCCTTTCATGGTGTACAGCAGAGGGTAGAAGATGACACAGATACAGAGCGTGGCCAGCATCATCGGCATGAAATACTGCTTGGCCGACTCGATGGCTGCCACCTTGGGCTCACAGCCCTTGCCGAGATACTCCAGATAGCCGTCGATGACCACGATGGCATTATCCACCACCATTCCCAATACCACAATCAGCGCCGCCAGAGTGACAATGTTGAGTTCTATGCCCATCATATACATGATAGCCACAGAGATAAACGTACTCAGTGGGATGGTAATGGAGGCCACGACAGCAGAACGAAGTGGGAACAATATCATCATCACCAGGATGATAATGGCCATCGATATCAACAGGTCGCGCAGGAAATCCCGTACACTCATACCTACCACCTTCGGCTGGTCGGCAATGCGGGTGATAGTGACATCGTCGGGCAGAACATCGCTGCGAAACTCATCAAGCACCTTATCTACCTCCTCACCATACTGAACGATGTTATTGCCTGGTGTCATCTCTAATGAGAGCAGCACACAGGGGTGTCCGTCCTGTTCTATGTAACTGTCGGCGCTGTCGTACTCACGTACCACACGGGCCACATCTCTCACTCTGGTCACCTTGCCACTCACGGGATCTGAGAAGATAATCTGATTGGCAATCTCTTCTTCGCTATTCTCTGTCGCCTCAATGTGGATGGGAACCTGCTGGTCGTCATCGCTGATGCTGCCACTCAGAGTGGTGACGCCCTGAGCCTGAAGGCGACTGAAGAGCATCTGTTGTCCGATGCCGTAAGCCTGAAGGCGCTGACGATCTACGTAGAGTGATATCTGTTCTTTCTGCTCACCGTAGGTACGCACATTTGCTACCGACGGAATACGGCGCAGACGGTCGCTGAGATGATCCGTATAGGTTTGCAACTCGCGATAACTGCGCTCAGGACTCTCGATGGCAATCAACAAAGCCGAGGTGTTGCCGAAGTCATCGTTGGCCATGAGGGCCAAAACGCCACTTGGCAGACTAGACTTAAACTGGTTCAGCCCGTGTTTGATCTTGCTCCACACCTCGTCTTTATTATTCACCTCGTCGTTCAGGCGCACCATGACGATACACAGGCCATTCTGCGACGTTGTGGTGGTTTTGGCGCGATACACCTCCTCGTAAGTAAAAAGGTAGCGCTCCAATGGCTTGGCCACCTGTTCTTCGATTTCCTCTGACGTAGCACCAGGATAGGCTGCAATCACCACACCCTGTCGGATCGTAAATGCTGGGAACTCATCCTTCGGCATCACGTACATGCCGTAGATGCCCATCACAAACAGGATGCCCACAATGAGCAGTGATATTGAGTAATGCTCCAACGGCCAGCGGAGCCAATTCATATTCTTCATCTTTTCTTAACTCTTGATTCTTAACTCTTAATTAGAAGATGACTTTCGTTCCGTCACTCAGTTTCTGATAACCCTCTGTCACTATACGCTGACCGTTCTCTATGCCGCTGGTAATAACAATGCGGTTGCCCTGTGCTCCACCAGTATTCACGATAGTACGATGAGCCGTGCTGTCCTTGGACACTGTCCATACAAACAGCAAGCCGTCGGCCCTCTTCTGTATGGCAGTTACAGGTAGAGTAGTTTGTTGTGACTGCTGCTGTGGCACAGCAGCAAACTGAACAGAGGCCACCATTCCTGGCAACAGTCTTCTGTCACCATTAGGTACGTTCACCTTAATATCATACGTGTGCGTGAGTGCATCGGCCTGTACCCCCTTTTCTATGCGGCCTCCTGATACTTCCTTGTTGACTGCATCCACCCTAATCGATGTGGGGGTCGTGGCGGTGATACCACCTATTTCAGCCTCTGGTATCGACACCTTCACCTTCACACTGCTGATGTCGAGGATGGTGACAACAGCCTGTGAAGGCAGGGCGGTCTCGCCAGCCTTGATCATTCTGTTACCTACAATACCACTGACGGGTGCCACGAGCCGACAGTCAGCCAGGTTCTTCTTGGCGATCTCCAGTTGTGACTTGGCCTGAGCCACC
The DNA here is from genome assembly GCA_017430675.1 of Prevotella sp. Next base: position 23,014 of record JAFRMM010000159.1, on the reverse strand, counting down.
TTACTTTGTATCTCTACCCACTGCACCTCGGGCAGCGAGCCATTGTCGTGGAGCATCTTGTAACGTTCGAGCGCATCGTTGGCCTGTACCATGGAGGCCTCAGCACCAGAGAGCAGGTTACGAGCCTGGGTATCGTCCATCTCGGCAATCAACTGTCCACGACCTACAGCCTGACCCTCGTTTACCAGTACGCGCTTCACCACACCCATACTTGTAAAACTGACGGCAGTGGCCTCATGTTCTTCCACAATGCCCACATAGGTCTGTTGGCCATTGGCGGCACTCATGCCTACAACTTCTGTTTTCACTCTCGTCGGAGCCTTTACACCCGAGTCCTTTTTCTTTCCGCAACTGCACACTAACAGAATAGTCAGCAGTCCAATAATACTTTTTCTCATAATCTGTTTCTTTATTTTTGGGTGCAAAAGTAGTGGTTTTCTTTCTAAAACGGATATTTGAAATGGCTTATTATATGATCTCTTTTTCCCCAATAAGCATTATCGACAATTAAAAAGGCTTATTAGAACATTATTATTTGTCTGAAATGTGTATCTTTGCATCCAAAATCAAACATTCCATGCAACAAGAAGAGGTTACAATCCAGACACTTACCGACAATGAGGGCATTCAGGTTGGCTATTCCGACAACGACATTGTCATCATCGACAGCATCCAGAAGTTTGCCGAGATCAGTGCCGCCCATGTGTCTATGAACGCTATTGCTATCTGCACTCAGGGCAAGGTACAGGGAACATTGAATGGTAAGATGATAGAACTGCATAAGAATCAGGTAGCCATCATTCCTCAGAACGTCGTCGTTACCGACTTGATGGTCAGTCCTGATTTCGACCTCAAGGCGATGTTTTTCACTAACCGCATCCTGCAGAGTTTTCTACGAGAGAAGATGCCTATATGGAATGAAGTCGTCTATATCCGTCGGTTGAATGTCGTGACGTTGGAAGATGATGACATGCAATTCTATACCTATTTCTATGAGATGTTGCGTATGTGTTTCTACAGGGGGGATAATCATCCTTTCCGCACCGACATTATCCGATCACTCCTGCGCGCAGCCATCCTCGGACTCTGTGGCGGTTTGAAGCAGAGGATACTTGCCGATGAAGTATCCCCTGAAACAAGTATAGCCAACAACCACTTCCAGCGGTTTCTCGACCTGTTACACTCTGTCGTTGTGAAACACCGCACAGTGGAGTGGTATGCCTCAGAACTCTGTATCTCGCCCAAATACCTCTCCGCTATCTGTAAGAAACACTCTGGCAAGACTGCCAATGAGTGGATAACGGAACATGTACTGGAGGACATCCGCTATTATCTGAAACAAACCGACTACAGCATTAAACAGATTTGCGACCTGCTCGGCTTCCCCAATCCCTCATTCTTCGGAAAATACGTGAAAGAGCACTTCGGCATGACGCCTGGGCAACTCCGACAGAACTAAATCTTCCTGTCAGAGCCACTTTATCCGACAAAACAACTTGTTTTTCAACATTTTATATTATCTTTGCGGCATGAATCATAAAATAGCGGAAATGAAGAGATTATTGACATTAGTATGGATGGCTACCGTAGTGATAGTTGGCCAAGCACAAGACAAACTGTATGCCGATGAGTTCCCTCTCGGCGATGTGACCCTGTTGGACGGTCCGCTGAAGAAGGCGCGCGACCTGAATATCCAGACACTCCTGAAATACGACTGCGACCGATTACTGGCACCGTATCTCAAGGAGGCTGGACTGACGACGAAGGCGAAGTCGTACCCCAACTGGGACGGTCTGGACGGACATGTGGGCGGTCATTACCTGACGGCGATGGCCATCAACGCGGCCACGGGTGACGAGGCTTGTCGCCAACGCATGGAATACTTCATCAGCGAACTGAAGGCCTGTGCCGAGGCCAACGCCAAGAACCATCCCGAGTGGGGGAAGGGTTATGTAGGCGGTGTGCCTGGCAGCGACCGTATCTGGTCGGCATACAAGAAAGGCGAATTTGGTCCTTATTATGGTGCATGGGTGCCTTTCTATAATATCCATAAGATGTATGCGGGTCTGCGCGACGCTTGGGTGTATGGTGGCAATGAAGAGGCCAAGCAACTCTTCCTCGGTTTCTGCGACTGGGCCATCGACCTCACGGCAGGTCTCTCGGACGAGCAGATGGAGCGCACCCTCCATACGGAGCACGGCGGCATGAACGAGGTGTTGGCTGACGCCTTCGCCATCACGGGTGACAGGAAGTACCTTGACGTGGCCAAACGGTTCTCGCATCGTAGGCTGCTGACCCCATTATCGCAACGCCAGGACTGTCTCGACAATATGCATGCCAACACACAGGTGCCCAAGGTGGTGGGCTTCGAGCGTATCGCCGAACTCTCGGGCGACGAGGCGTACCATACGGCGAGCGCCTATTTCTGGGACATCGTAACGGGTGAGCGTACACTGGCCTTTGGCGGTAACTCGCGTCGTGAGCACTTCCCCAGCAAGGAGGCCTGCAAGGATTTCGTGAACGATATCGACGGCCCAGAGACCTGTAATACCAACAACATGCTGAAACTGACAGAAGAGTTACACCGCAGGAATCCCGAGGCCCGCTTTGCCGACTTCTATGAGTTGGCCACCTTCAACCATATCCTCTCCAGCCAGCATCCTGAACATGGCGGCTATGTGTATTTCACCTCTGCCCGTCCGCGCCACTACCGTAACTATTCGGCACCCAACGAGGCCATGTGGTGCTGTGTGGGTACGGGTATGGAGAATCACGGCAAGTACGGACTGTTTATCTATACCCATGTGGGCAATGCGCTCTACATGAACCTCTTCGTCAGTTCAGAGTTGAACTGGAAGGAGAAGGGTCTCGTGATCCGTCAGGAGACACAGTTCCCCTATGCCGAGACGAGCCGTATCACCATCGCTAACGGCAAGGGTAAGTTCCCCCTGCTGGTAAGATATCCGGGGTGGGTGAAGCCAGGACAGTTTGAGGTGAAGGTGAACGGCCAGAAAGTGGATATCATCAGTGGTCCATCGTCTTATGTCACTATCGACCGTCAGTGGAAGAAGGACGACGTCATCGACATCTGTTTCCCCATGCACAACAGCGTGAAGTATATCCCCAACCTGCCGCAATACGTTGCCCTGATGCACGGTCCCGTGATGCTGGCCATGAAGACCGGTACGGAGGATCTGGCCATGCTGATAGCCGATGACAGCCGCTTCGGGCAGTTGGCCGTGGGTAAGAAACTGCCCATCAACGAGGCACCAATCCTGATTAATAACGACATTGAAGGCATCGCCAACGAGTTGGAGCCCATCGCTGGCAAGCCACTGCACTTCACCCTCTCTACGAAAATGGTCAATGAGATCCGCAACGAACTGATGCCGTTCTTCGAACTCCACGACAGCCGCTATATGATGTACTGGCTGGCACTGTCGGAGAACAACTACCAGGGCTATCTCGACCATCTGGCCAAGCAGGAGCAGGAGCGTCAGGCACTCGAAGAGCGCACCGTCGATAAGGTACAGCCTGGCGAGCAACAGCCTGAGTCAGACCATTTCATGGAGACCGACGACTCGTTTGTGGGCAACTCCAACGATGTGTTCTACCGTGATGCCAGCAACGGTCATTACTTCAGTTATCTGATGCAGACAGGCGGGAATACGGATCTCTGTCTTCGACTGAAATACTGGGGTGTGGGCGAGTGGAAGAGCCATGAGTTCGATATCTTCATCGACGACCAACTGCTGACGAGTATCAACAACACGGGGAAATACCGTATCTCCGAGTTTAAGTACGAGACGTATGACATTCCCACCGAGTTGTTGCAGAACAAGAAACAGGTACGCGTGAAGTTCGTGGCCAAGCCCGGTAAGCAGATTGGCGAAATCTATGGTGTCCGACTCATCAAGAAGTAGTTGGCTACTTTCCTAAACATTTCAATGCCAACCGCCACCGGGGAAGCCGCCGCCTCCGCCTGGTCCACCGCCGCCACCAAAGCCACCACTGCCGGAACTATAGGTGGAGAGCGTTACAGACGAACCGCCGCTGGCAGATGTATAGCCGTAGCCGTTCCAGAAACCGGTACCGCTACCAGAAACACCACTCATCAGTGCAGGTGTGTCTGTTGTATAGACGGCCATCGACGTACCCATCCTGCTGTTGGAAGGAACATTGAAGGCGAATGCCAATGTGCTGCCGTTATACAGACCATACCATGTACCCTTATTGTAACTGGCAGACATTGCTGTACCTCCTGTGATGCTGGCACCATTCTCAAAACCGCCGATAGCCACAATGTTACCACCAGTGATATACAGTTGCTTGCCGCCTTCCGTATTAGCATCGATGCCAACTTCCGGTTCTGAAGTAGCAACGGCAAAGACGTTTCCTCCCTTGATGTACATGTTGCCATTGGCATCAAGTCCATCATTGCCACTACTGTTTGCCATGACATAACCGCCAGTGATGGTAAAGTCACCTGACGAGTTGATGGCATCGTCGCTGGCATAGACATAGATATAGCCACCACTGATATGGAGGGTGCTCTTTGTCTCTATGCCCTCATGGTTGGATGACGAGGCCGTAATCACGCCACCGCTGATAGTCATGGCCCCATCGCTCTTGATGGCCTTGGGCGATGCTGTCTGACTGCTGCTGTATCTGTACTGACTACCTGTTGTTGTAGCACTAATGGTTCCGCCACTGATGGACAGCGTGCCATCGGACTTGATGCATTTACCACCTGTCCCTGACGATTTAAGCGTCAGTGTACCGCCACTGATAGACATGTTGCCGTCGGCCTTCAGACAACCAGCACCTTTGGCATCCCTTTCATCACTGTCGTAAGCACCATTGCCCGATGTCGTTATATTAACGGTGCCGTCACTGATGTTCAGATCGCCCTCGCTCTTGATACCCTTGGCGGCATCGGCGGTGACAGTGACACTGATGGTACCACCCAGGATATAGACGTTGCCGGAGTTCTCATCTTCATGGTCGGTGGTCTCGCCTGTAGCATCATCATCTTCCTCGAGATCGCACTGGATACCATCATCACCAGCACCGCTGATAGTCACCGTACCACTGTTCATGACGAAGTACTTGTTACATGATATACCATCGCCAACCGTTGAATTGACGTTCAGCGTCAGGTTCTTCACCGTGATGTAGTCGCCACTCTTGATGGCATGCTTCGTGTTTCCATTGACAGTGAGTGAGCCTTTGCCCTGCAATTGCAACTGGCCCTTACTGTAGATGCAGCCCTTCCAACTCTCATTGGCGTCGGCGCCGTCGGTGAGCACATTCTCTGTGCCGTTCTTCGCGCTGATCTGAATGCGCTTCTTGTTAGTGATGTTAATGGCTGGTCCAGAAGGGTTGGTCAGCGTCACGCCAGCCAGTGAAATGGTACATTTGTAGGAACCATCGAGGGTCAGCGAGCCGTCGGTGGTGGAGCCACTGATCTGGTAGGTAATCTCATCGCCATCCACATCAGCGGTATTCAACTGCCCGATGGTGACATGGGCTCCGCTGACGGTGGCTGAGACATACTGCGCCACGTTATCTGCCATGGTGACGGTGGCTGTCGAGCCGTTATATACAATATTGACAGTGTTGTCTTCTACGGACGACGAACTGCTATTAACCACCGAGATGCTGGTGATGTCGCTGATTTCGAAGACATCGTTGCCGATGGTCAGTGTCGTACCACCCGTAAAGAAGGCCGGTGAACTCTCTGTTAGGTCAGTGGCCGGATATTGATAAGTACCTTGATCTGTGGTCACCTTCAAAGTCTGTGCCCCGGCTGCTATCGTCAGCACAAGGATTGTAAGGAGTGCAAATATCTTCTTCATTTGACAATCATTTTATAGGTTCTGTTTTTCGTCTTGACAATATAGATGCCCTTCTTCATCTGCTCCTTCGACACCTTGTGGCCCTGCAAGTCATAGATATCGGTAGCCTCTTCGAGTGCAGTACTGGTGGTTTCTTCGATGCCAGTAGTGGACTCGTTGGTCATCGAGAAATACATCTTACTGAGGTTCGAGAGGGTAAATGTCTCTTCCCCTGCCGTCAATGTGGTTCCGCTGATGGTGAGTGTCAACGACGAGACAGACACTGAGGCCTTCGCCCCGTCGGTTGTCTCAAATGTCAGGTAGGGATAGTCGTCGGCCTGTACCGTCAGTGCCATGACCCATACCAGTAATGTCAATACTATTTTCTTCATATTCATCGTTTTAATTATAATGGTGCAAAGGTAATATAAAAATACCATTGGCCAAAATAATTTCAGCCAATGGTGCAAAATTATCAGCAAACCGGATTATTTCTGGACTTTTCTCTGGGCCTCGGTCTGCTCGCGTCTGACCTTATAGAAATGATCGACGAAATCTACCTGCTCGCGGTTGGGACGCATGATCAGTGAAGCACCGTTGGCGAACTGCATCGTCGTGGGCTTCTCTTCGTCGAACGACGGCCAGAAAGGCAGACCCTTTCCGTTGGGGTTACCCGTCTTGGCGAAGTTCACCCAATACTCCTGGATGATCTCTGCCACAGCCGACTCTGCAGGATATTTACTGGACTGCGTCAGGAAGTGACCGTTGAGGTAGAGGATATCATCAGCATGAGCCACGCCACGGCGACGTTTATCTGGTGAGAAACTCATCGTGGAGGGCTGGGCGAGATAGGCGGCATAGGCCGGACTCTTGCCCGTTTTGGTCTGCAGACTCACCCAAGCATAGGAGGGCCATGCAAAGCCCATGTCACGGAAAGCATCGCCAAAGCCATGCCAAGCCTCATCATCAGTGGTACCAGGATAGACCTTCTGGGCCTCGGCAGCCATATCACCGAAAATGGCATCGACGGTCTTTTGGTAGTTCTCTGCCGTCATGTTACCTGGTGCGAAAAGAGCACCCTCGTCTGAGTTGGTCATCACAATGATGGGCACATCATTATATTCGCCACGTTCATAGAGACGGTACTGGTCATCGCAGATGACATAGCCATCGACACAGGGCCAGAAACCGGCAAAGCCCACATTACCGTCACAGAGTGACATGGCGTCCATCTGACGGAGTTGCTTGTGGTTCTTTTTCTTCAGTTGTTTCTGGAAGGCGACTCCCTGCTGTTCGGCCCCCTTCTGTGAGGCATCCATACCGAGTGTGCGCGGCTCGTCTCTCCAAGGAGCGAAGGAACCACCACTCTGACTGATGCAACGGTGGAAGAGGCCCTTGGCCAACGGTGAGGCACAGAGGATGCTGCAACTGATGGCACCTGCCGACTCACCGAAGATAGTGACGTTCGTGGGGTCACCACCGAAGTTGGCAATGTTACGCTGCACCCACTGCAGGGCATAGATCTGGTCAAGGATGCCATAGTTGCCGCAGTGTCCTTCAGGATCCTCCTTGGCAAGTTCGGGATGGGCCATGAAGCCGAGGGCACCCGTGCGGTACTCAATGCTGACGATGACCACACCGCGCTGGGCAAGATACTTCCACAGGTCGCCGCCATACCACTCTGTCTGGAAACCGCCGCCATGGATCCAAACCATCACGGGCAGTTTGTCATCCTTGGAGGCAGCGGGGGTGGCAATACCAAGATACAGGCAGTCCTCACTCATGATGTCTGCCGTACGACCCAGACGTGTGGGTTGTGGCGGCATGGGACCAAACTGGTCGCACACTCTCACACCCTCCCACGCCTTGGTGGGCTGAGGAGCCTTCCAACGGAGATTACCCACGGGAGGCGCCGCATACGGGATGGCCTTATAGACAGCCAGACTGCCTTCAAGGACACCGGCCACCTCACCCGTCTCTACGCTAGTCTTCAGCAGCGGTACATTCAGGGCATCAAACAGCGCATTCTTATCAATGGTCCAACGGTCGCGCTTTGAGAGGCCACAGTCTTTACCAACGAACATCTTGGCGGCCTCGGCATCACCCTTCAACTGCCAGTTGAGCCATGCCAGTGCGGGTACCGTAAACTCACCGCCATGAGGTTCACGATAGGTACCACCATGACCTACGGGGTAGTTGATGGCACAGGCAGGCACATGGTCGATACGGTGGAAGTCGTCCATACCGTTACCATAGGCGATATCCTCCGGACCACCGAGGAGGTAAAGGATAGGCGTGTGGATCTCTTTCAACTTGTCCTTCGGCGGCATGGGCATACCACCCACGGCCTGACTGGCGTTCTGCTGGTTGAAGAGTCCGCTGTTACAGATCATCAGCGCCTTGATACGGGGATCGGCACAGTTGAAGAGTGTCTGCAGACCACCACACGACATACCTGCCACACAAAGGTCTTTCACGGCGATCTTTTGATAGTAAGGCGACTGAGGGTTAGCATTCTGGGCGTATGCCCAGTCAATGCTCTCTATCTGCTGCTCTGTACGTGACATGGGACCTTTGTACCACTCATCCACCATCGGGATGATGCCCGTGGCTAAAACCATATAGCCGTGCGAAGCAATCTCATTGAGGAAGTTCATGTGCTCCCACGGTGAGTTGGAGCAGGCGCCGTTACCCCAGACAAGTACAGGCAGGGGATTCTTCGCATTGAACACTGAGAGATCCTGCGGCACGAAAACAGTGTGCTCTGGCAGTCCTTCCCCCTCCGTCATAATAGCCTTATAAGGGCCAGTGCCGCCGTCTTCGATAACGCGCGACTTCAATTGTGCCGATGCCGATACGGCCAAGCACAACATGGTAATGAATAATACAGTCTTCTTCATATTCTATCGTGTTATTATTGTACGACTAAGACAAAACCGCCACGGGGACGGCAATTGACACTTTTCGGCAAGGTCAGGTCATGGCACACCGTCCATGGCTCGCCATCCATATAGGATGTCACCTTACCGTTAGGAATAAAGTCAAGGGGCGTATCAAGGATCTTCGGCTCTTCCGTGCCGTTGATGCCAGCCACATACCACGTGTTACCACTGCGACGGGCCAGCACGACACTCTCGCCGGGATAGCCGCTGACGAAACGCGTCTCATCCCAGACCACAGGAAGATGACCAAGGAAATCCTGCACCTCCTGAGGCTGTGCGAGAAAACTCTCTGGACGGTCTGCCAGATGTTGCAGTCCGCTCTCGAAGAGTACCGTCAGCGCCAGTTCATGAGCATGGGTAGTGATATGCGGATGCTGTGAATCACTGAAAGCACAGGGTGTATAATCCATGGGCCCTACGACATTACGGGTGAATGGCAGCGTAGCGTTATGGGCGGCAGCCTTGTCAGTGAACGTCGGCACATTGTTGTACCACTCTGCACCATACACACCCTCCGTACTCATCAGGTTCGGATAGGTACGCTGCCAACCGCGGGGAATGGTGGCGCCGTGGAAGTTCACCAGCAGGTGATGGCGGGCGGCACTCTCTAACAGATCCTGACAATACTCCATGTTCATCTGGTTGTCGCCGGAGAAGAAGTCGATCTTCACGCCAGCCACACCGATCTGCTCGCACCAGGCGAATTCTTTCTCGCGGTCTTCAGGCTTATTCAGACGGAACTTCGGACCTGGGGCACCATCCACCCAACCTACGCTGGAGTTGTACCAGATCAGTGGTCGGATACCCTGTTGCTTGGCATAGCCGACAGCATCCTCAATGGTCTTACCATCTTTCATCTCATCCCACTCTGCATCGATAAGCACATAGGGCAATTTCAAGGATACAGCCATATCCACGTACTTCTTGATAATGTTAAAGTCGTTGGAACCGTGGTTATAGGCCCAATAGACCCAACTGACGACACCAGGCTGTATCCAACTGGTATCTTCAAGCCGACATGGTTCGCTGACATCGGTGACGAGTGTTGACTGTACCACATCAGCCAAAGTACCCACGATGACGACACGCCAGGGAGAGTGATCGTTGGTCTTACCCTCGATGGTTCCGTCAGGTACGACACGGAACAGTTCCCCGTCATTATAGAGGCAGGAGGCGCTTTGTCCTCGTTCGATATTCGCTTCTGTAATCAGTGCGAACACCCCAGTAGCAGGTTCTATCAGTGCAGGATAACCCCAGCGGTTGTTCCAACCCTCTGGAGATTGGGAAATACCACTAAATGAAGGGATGGGTTTCGTCTTATAGGAAGTCGTCTGCGGGAAAAAGCCCTCATAACTATCACACCACTGCTGCATCCAACGTTTCGTGCCCTCAGGAATGCGATAGGCTGCTTGATCCTTCATCCAGTTGGGATCCTCATAGCGGAAAGCCAGTCCGTCGTTGTAGAGGCGCAGCACCATCTTTCCCATGCGGTATTCGTTGGCCTCGTTGGTGCAATGACAACGCTTCCCTGTCAGCATCTGGTAGTCAGTCTGGACAGGAGTCGGCCTATCGTCGTTGAGAGAGGAGAAATCCACGGAGGTTTCTATCTCAAGGACAGGAGTCTGCTGGAAACAGACCACCAAGGTCTGCTGTCTGGGCTCCACTGTCAGCCGTCCGTCAGGAGACTGCTGCGCCATCGTCATGACGGCGCAGCAGAAAAGGGAGAAAAAGAATAATAATTTCCTCATGTCTCTGGAGGTATTAGGGCATTACCGCTTCGCCCTTGACGGAAGCCTCATTCAAGAAACGCACCATCTTCTGGAGGTTCTCCTCGCTGTACATGCCCATACCGTGACCTCCTTCTGGCACGAAGGTTGCCTCCGTCTTGACACCGGCAACCTTCAACAACTCGTAGAACTTCTTGCCTTGACAGCAGGGTACCACATTATCCTTCTCGCCATGGAAGATGATGAGCGGCGGATCGTTCTTGTCCACGTAGGTGGTGGCACTCAGACTGAGATATTTATCTGGCTCTTTGTCAAGTTTGGAGTTGAGCAGCACATCCTCCGGGCTGTTATCACCCATCTTCATGGATTCTCCACAGTCCATGGCTGTCAGGTCGATAGGACCAGACCAGTCACAGGCGGCATTAATAGTGCTGCTTTCATTGGTATAGTTACCCACTGAACCCTCGAGGTCAATGGTAACCGTGCCCACGGTCTCCTGTTTCGTACCACTGGTTGTGGCAGCCACCGACGAGAGATGTCCGCCAGAAGAGAAACCACTAGTGGCAATAAACGAGGTGTCGAACTTATACTTAGCAGCCTCTCCGCGCACGAAGCGGATGACAGCCTTGATATCGTGGATCTGGGCTGGCCACTTGGCATCCATAGACGAACGGTGGTTGGGGCAGACCACGGCATAGCCGGCCTCCAACAGAGACTTGACGATGGTGCCGAGGTCGGCTGCACCCTTACTGCTGTTGCTGAACCACGCACTGCCGTAGATGTGGATGACTACAGGATAACTGTCTTTCTCCTGTTTGGGCAGATAGATGTCACAGGTGTGGTAAGCCTGGTTGTCACCGGCATAGTTCACATCTTTCCACTGTTGGGAGGTCTCCAGTTTCACTTCCGGCATCTGAAAACCGCCAAAGCCACCGGCGGGCTGTGCCATGCCTACCATGGTCAGGCATAGCATCATTGCTGATAATACAATCTTTTTCATCATTTATCTTATCTAAATGGTTTTCGGTTATTCGGTTGCAAAGATACAAAAAGAAACACAAAGGATGTATGTCCTTTGTAGGGAAGATAGTTAAAAGATGTTATTCTCCTTGCTTTTTCACTTTTTTCTGAAACAGAAGTTCGTATCTTTGTCGTCGAAAGATGGAATCATTGAAAGAGAAGACAGCAAAGGGCCTCTTTTGGGGCGGTATGAACAATGGCATCCAGCAATTGCTCGGCTTTGTCTTTGGTATCATCATGGGACGCCTGCTCAACCCCGATGACTATGGTCTGATAGCCATGATCACCATCTTCTCACTGATAGCCACTGCGTTGCAGAACAGCGGTTTTTCCACAGCACTTGTGAATCAGAAGGAACCTAAGGACAGCGACTATAATTCCGTCTTTTGGTTTAATATCCTGATGGGGGGAACCATCTATGTCATTCTCTTTTTCTCTGCTCCTCTCATTGCCGACTACTACGACGAGCCACGGTTGGTGAGCCTCTGCCGCTATGCGTTTATCGGACTGCTGTTCTCCTGTTCAGGTGTGGCTCAGGCGGCTTATCTCTTTAAGAACCTGCGCGCAAAGCAGTTGGCAAAAGCGAGTATTGTCGCTACCTTTATCTCAAGTACTGTAGCAGTCATCATGGCCTGGCAGGGCTTCTCCTACTGGAGCCTCGCCACGCAAACGAACCTCTTCATCCTGATCTCAACCCTGCTACGTTGGCATTACAGTGACTGGCGACCTACGCTGCACATCGATTTCTCATTTGTCAGACAGGCCTTCCCCTTCAGCGTGAAGATCCTGATCAGCGACGTGCTCACCTACGTGAACAATAATATAATGAATATCCTGCTGGGCCGTTATTACTCTGCTCACGATACGGGAAACTACAATCAGGCCTACCAGTGGAACAACAAGTGTACGTCGCTGATCCAGGGGATGGTGAAACAGGTGGATCAGGCGGTGCTCGTCAGTGTGAGGGATGATCACGAACGACAGTTGGCTGTGCTCCGTAAACTCGTGCGTTTTGCCGCTTTCATCTCGTTTCCGCTGCTGTTGGGCTTTAGCATGGTAGCAAAGGAGTTTATCGTGCTGGCCATCGGTGAGAAATGGCTCGTCTCTGCCCAGTACCTGCAATGGCTCTGTATCTGTGGAGCGGTGGCTCCCATCAGTGTGCTGCTGGCAGACCTCGTGATTAGCAAAGGGAAGAGCGGCATGTTTATGGGGTGCACTTTAGTCCTAGGACTACTAGAAATACTAGTTATGCTAGTACTATATCCCTACGGTATCAGCACGATGGTGAAAGCCTATGTAGCCATCAACCTCGTATGGCTCTTCGTGTGGTTCTTTTTCGTAAGCCGTCTGACGACCTACTCACTGTGGTTGTTCCTGAAAGACATCATCCCCTTTGCCTTTGCCGCTACGGCTGTGATGCAGTTTATCAGGCATCTTACAGACTATGTCATCGGAAGTATGGAATTCGTTGGCGATTATGCCTCGCTGTGGCTGCTGCTCATCAGCCGTATCGTTCTCGCCGCCCTGCTCTACCTCCTCGTGATGAAGGCCGCCCGGGCGAAGATCCTCGACGATAGCCTCGCATTCCTGTTCAGAAAAAACAAACAAAACGACAAGATATGAATTACGCATTAATTATTGCCGGCGGCTCTGGCAACAGGATGGGACAAGACATCCCCAAGCAGTTTATGTATGTGGATAACTGTCCCGTCATCATCCATACGCTGAAGGCTTTCCAGATGCACCCTGACATCAACGGCATTGCCGTGGTCTGTCTGGCTGGGTGGGAGACGGTGCTCCAGTCGTATGCCAACCAGTTTTCCATCGACAAACTGAAGTGGATCTTCCCTGGTGGCAGCAATGGACAGGAGTCGATCCACAATGGCATCTACGGATTGCGGGAAGTCGGATGCGGTGACGAGGACCTGGTGCTGATCCACGATGCCGTGCGCCCGCTGCTCTCACAGGAGATCATCTCGTCGAACATCGCCATCTGTAAGAAATACGGTTATGCCATCACGGGTATCAAATGCCGTGAGGCCATCCTGGAAAGCGAGGACGGCTTCTCGACAACCTCCAGCATCCCCCGCGATAAACTGATCCGTACGCAGACCCCCCAGACCTTCCGACTGGGAAATATCATCGCTGCCCACGAACAGGCCAAGGAGCGCGGCATCACGAACTCCGTGGCCTCATGTACGCTGATGGCAGAACTGGGCGGTATCGAGATGCATATCGTACCTGGGTCGGAGAAGAATATCAAGATTACGACCGTTGAGGATCTGGAGATCCTGAAGGCACTCATGAACGTGAAAGCAGAGTCATGGCTGAAATGAATCCCTATCTGCAGGACATCCGCTCTCTCTTTGAGGCAGGGCTCGACCTGAGTGCGCTCCAGAGTTGCCGTATCCTGGTCACAGGTGCCACAGGACTCATTGGCGGTTGTCTGACAGATGTGCTGATGACCAGTCCTCACCGCGACTACCGGGTCTATGCCCTCGGCAGGAATGAGGCGCGCGCCTGTCAGCGGTTCAGCCGTTATTGGGAAGAGCCGTACTTCCACTTCATCAAGCATGATATCAGTCAGCCTCTCACCACCGACATGTCTTTCGACTATATCATCCATGCCGCCAGTAACGCCAGTCCGAACTTCTTCAAGGAGAAGCCCGTGGAGGTCATCAGGTCGAATATCATGGGCGTGGAATACCTGATGGACTATGGTCTGGCCCACGGCATGAAGCGGATGCTGTTCGTCTCGTCGGGCGAGATCTACGGCGAGGGCGACGGCAGACCGTTTACTGAGACAGACAGCGGCTACGTGGATTGTGCCACCCCCCGTGCCTGTTATCCCTCTTCAAAGCGGGCCGCCGAGACACTATGTGTGGCCTACGCAGCCGAGTATGGTGCCGACGTGGTCATCGCCCGTCCCTGTCATACCTATGGCCCCTATTTCACGGAGAGCGACAACCGTGTCTATGCCCAGTTCATCCGCAATCTTCTCGACGGCAAGGATCTCGTCCTGAAAAGCCGTGGGGAGCAACACCGTTCCTGGCTCTATGTGGTGGATGCCGCCTGCGCCCTGCTCACCATCCTCCTGAAAGGTGCCAAGGGAGAAGCCTATAATGTGGCCGATGCACAGTCGGACATCTCCATTCGTGAACTCGCAGAACTGTTGGCGACGGCTGAGAAGCGGCAAGTGGTGTTCGATATCGACGAGGCCAACGGCAATACAACACCCATCACCCAGGCGACCTTCTCGACAGAGAAACTGGCACGGTTAGGATGGCAGCCCCAAACCGTCATCGCCGAAGGACTGGCCCATACGTTGGCAGCCCAGCGCCTACTTCGTTAATTCTGGGATGATGACCACCGAATGGAAATGCCGCTTCTCTACAGGCGGTATCTCCATATAGTTACCATAGATATTCCGCAGATACTGGTCAGGATCATGGGGGGCAGGAAACTCCCTATCCTCAAACTTGATCCTTGAGAGCGGCAGCACCGTCTCACGGTCGTGGGTGATGCCGTAGCCGTTCATCGTGGGGATATTGGCATAGCGCGAGGAGGGGAAGACCAACTTCAGCAATTTCCACAGAGCCAGATATAGTAAGAATATACCGCCAAACCAGAAGAACTCGGCAAAGGCCCGCAAGGAATAGGTGTGGGGGTGGTGCAGGATGGAGTTACTCTTCGTAATACCTTTGGCCAGACGCTTGATCCACGACTTTGGCATATCGGGATGAGCCTCGAAGGGGAAGATATCCACGAAGATACCCTTCACGTAGTCGGCCACGAAATTGTCTCCTTTTTCTATATACAGGGAATTCAGGTCGCGGATCTTCACCATCTGCTCCTTGACGTTGGGATCAGTCTTCGGACTTTGCAGGAACAGTCCATCGGGCAACTCGTCTTGCGCAAGTGTCTCAAACCGTTTCATGTCCTGATAGTCCATGGCAATGTCAATGTCGTCGTCCCAAGGGATGAAACCGCCGTGGCGCACAGCGCCCAACAGGGTACCGCCGTCGAGCCAGTAGTTGATGCCGTGTTTCTGACAGATGCCGTCAATCACCTTCAGGATATCCAACTGTTTCAGTTGGCAAGTCCGCAGGTTAGGCTCACTGAATACCCTTAATTGTTCCTTGTAATCCATAATCGCTGCAAAGGTACAAAATAATTATGAATTATGAATTGCGAATTGTGAAAAATTTAGTACCTTTGCGGCATGAAGTATCCCGCTAAGACAGATATCGCCGTACTGCTGTTGTTTTTCAACCGTGCAGACACCTTCGGACAGGTGTTTGAGGCTGTGCGCCAGGCACGCCCCTCGAAGTTATTCCTCTATCAAGACGGTCCCCGTGGCGAACGCGACATGCCAGGCATTGAGGCGTGCCGTCAGATTGTCTGTGATGAGAATATCGATTGGGAATGTGAGGTACACCGTAAGTACCAAGAAAAGAATTACGGTTGCGACCCATCGGAGTACATCTCGCAGAAATGGGCTTTTTCAATAGTAGATAAATGCATGGTGCTGGAGGATGACGATGTCCCCTCACAATCGTTCTTCCCTTTCTGCAAGGAGATGCTCGACCGCTATGAGCACGATGAACGCATCGCGATGATCTCTGGCTTCAATATCGATGAGGTGACGGAGGGCTGTCCCTATGACTATTTCTTCACCTCGACATTTTCTATCTGGGGGTGGGCCTCCTGGCGCAGGGTCATCGACCTGTGGGATGGCCAATACTCTTTCCTTGACGATGCCTATAACATGCAGCAGTTAAAGGCGCTCGTCAAGAAGCGCCAGTACTGGAGCAACATGATACAGATGTTCCATCATCACCGTCAAACGGGCAAGGAATACTATGAGAGCATCTTCTGGGCGGCAATGCTGTTCAATTCCGGGCTCGCCATCTTGCCAACGAAGAACCAGATAAACAACCTGGGCCTGATGGCTGACTCCACTCACTTCACCGCTTCGGCCAAGACCACGCCCAGGCGCCTACGCCGCATCTTCACCATGCAGCGCTATGAACTGACATTCCCCCTGAAGCATCCAAGATACGTGATAGAGAATGTGGATTACCAGGAACACCTTTACCGGACGAACACGTGGAACCATCCGTGGATCAAGGTACAAAACTCGCTGGAAGAATTATGGCTGAACCTGCGCTACGGTAACTTCAGCCACATCTGGAAGTCCTTCACCCGTCGCCTCCGCAAATGGCTCGGCACGGAGAAGCGTCATTAAGTCCTTATCTCCTTCTCGCTATGACATAGATAATGACGGGGGCACCGATCAGTGGTGTCACCGCATTCAGAGGTATCACCCCACCCTCCCCTGGCAGAAAACAGAGCAGGTTACAGAAGAGGGCCACCACCGATCCGCAGAGCAGGGTGGCGGGCAGCAGTTGACGGTGGTTGTCTGTGGTCAGCAGCAGCCGTGCGATATGGGGCACGGCCAGTCCGATAAAGGCCACAGGACCGCAGAAGGCCGTCGTGATGGCCGTCAGCACACCCGTAACGATGAGTAGCGAATTTCTCACCCGGAGAATATTCACGCCCAGGTTCTCCGCATAACGGTCACCCAGCATCAGTGCGTTCAGCGGTTTGATGAGCAGCAGCGCACCAAGGAGTCCTGCCAGCGTCACTGTCACGAACACGGGCATGTTCGTCATCGACACCCCACCGAAGGAGCCCATGCCCCAGACCATATACGACTTCACCCCCTCATCGGTGGCGAAGAAGTTCAGCAGGGAGATGGCCGAGTTGGAGATATAGCCGATCATAATACCGATGATCAGCAGCATGACACTGTTGCGTACCAGGGTGGAGAAGAAGAAGATCACCGCCATCACCGTCATGGCCCCGACGAAGGCCGCTATCAGGATGGCCGCAAAGCCGGTAATGCTGACGGAACCTACGGAGAGACCGCCACCGAGGAACAGCATGACTAACGCCACTCCCAGTCCTGCCCCGCTGTTGATGCCAAAGACGCTCGGTCCTGCCAACGGGTTGCGGAAGGCCGTCTGCAGCATCAGACCGCTGACAGCCAGGGCTGCCCCACAGAGCATCGCCGTGATGGCCTGTGGCAAGCGCGACTGGAGAATGATAAACTGCCACGATGCCTTTTCGTTCTCGTCACCCATGAGAATGCGCACCACGTCGTCTGCCGGAATCGACACCGATCCAGACAACAGGTTCAGGGCAAAAAGCACCACGACAAGAGCGCTTAATCCCAGGCAATAAACAACTCCTTTGCTCATTTTGCGTGCAAATATAAGAGATTTTTTACATTTCTGCAAGCAATCTCAATTATTTGTTGTATCTTTGTAGCCAACTAACAATTAATATATGAATAATATGCCCAAAAAACTACGCTACGCCGTACTGGCTGCACTGCTGGTACTGACGGCCTGTCCTGTAACAGCCACCAAAGTCATCGGCCTGAAAGTGATTGACAAGAACTATCTCGTGGTGCAGTTCCGTGACGGTGAAGTGCGCTACCGTGACAACGGAACGGGACCCAGCGCCTATCTCGGTCATTCCTTCTCCGAGGGCGACGATACGCTCCTCGTCTTTGGCGAACGGTTAAAGGTGGAGGATGCCCAGAAGGCTGGTCTCTGGCAGGTCAGTTCTACCGACGACAAGGCTTTTGGCACGTTACAGCCCCTGAATGTCTGGCGCAGGTCGAAGCCCATGAACACCGATCATACCCTGACGAGCGAGAATGACCACTGGCTCTTCCTCCAGTTGCCGAAGGCCATGAAACAGGGTCGTACTTATACCGTCAGCATCCCCAAGGGTATCGGGGCCGACAAGGCATCGCTGAGCATCCGCTTCGATATCTGGAACTGTCAGTCGGAGGCTGTGCATGTGAACATCATCGGCTATTCGCCTACCGAACAGGTCCATGCCGCCGACCTTTATCAGTGGTTGGGTGACGGCGGACAGCGCGATTACAAAGAATGGGAAGGCCGTAAGGTGTATTTATATAATGTACACACGAAGAAGAAGTCGAATGTCGGTTCCGTGAAGTTCTGGAAAAAGGCTGCCGATGCCAGTCAGGAGGCAGGGGGGAAGAACCTCGTAGGTACGGATGTGTGGAACATCGATTTCAAGGGGACAGCCTCCGGGCGCTACCGTCTCGTGGTTGAGGATGTGGGTTGCAGCATGGACTTCGACATTGCTGCAGATGTCTATTACCAGCCTTTCCGCTACTCTGTGCGCGGTTACTATTACATGCGCCTCGGTGAGCCGAAGGATCCAGAGCATGTATGGCCCGTACCCCGTCAGCCGCAGTTTATCCCAGAGACCGACCCCAAGGGCCTCACCGTCTATAAGACCGACTTCCACCCCTTCTGTCAGGAGTGGCGCGACCTACATACCGACGTATGGGACGAGCCACATTTCAAGGGTGTGATGGAGTCTGTCTTCTGGCAGCATCGTCTGTCTGGCAACCCAGTGAACACGGAGGTGAAGGGTGGACACTCCGATGCCTTCGACTGGGACCGTCATCTGGCCCACGTGAGCAATATCTACGATATGCTCCTGCCTTATATCCTTTCTGGCGGGCGACTTTCTGACGACAACTTAGGTATCCGTGAGAGCGGCAATGGCATCCCCGATATCATCGACGAGGCGCGCAACGAGGTGGACTTCTTCCTCTCTATCCGCGACGGTGAGGCCTATTCGCAGGGTGTCACCAATCCCAACTGGGACTGGAGCGTCATGTATCAGGCTGGCTGTACCACGATGGCAGCCTGGGCCAATGCCGCCAATTGTGCCATGATAGCCGAGGCTTTCCGTCTGGATGGCAATGACTCGTTGCGCCAGTACTATACCGACGAGGCCGTCAAGGCTTTCCGCTTTGCTTCCAAACAGGAATGGAACCAACTCGACGACCTGCAGGATATCGGCAGCATGCAGATGCGAGGGCGTGACTTCCGTCAGATGGCCGCTGCCTTCCTCTATAACCTGACAGGTGACGAGGCTTGGGAGAAAATCTTCGCAGAGGAGAGCATGATCAGGGATTCACAGTCGCCCGTCTTCAGCAAGACCGATCATGGCTTCTTTGGCGTGGGTGTCTTGCACAAAGACAGCAAGAACATCGTTCCCTTCTGTCAGATATGGGCTGCCGCCGCCTATCTCACCTGTCCGCAACCCCGCCATTACACTGATCTCTATGCCAACCTCAAGTCGGGCATCAACGCACAGGCTCAGGCTTATAACATAAGTCACATGACCCAGCGCCCTTCGCGCCGCAGTGCCAATGACAGCCGTTGGCAGGTGTCGCAGAACCTCCAACTGGTGATGCTCGCACATTTTATCGCCGATAAGGCCAGAAAGAAGGAACTGGAGCATGTGATGTTTACCGAAGCCAGTTGGGCCATGGGCCGTAACCCTGGCAACATCGTGGAGATGACAGGACTTGGTGAGCGCCACATCACCGATTGTTACACCACCGGTCGTAACGATGGTGCTCCAGAGTGCCATCCGGGACAGACGCCCTTCAACGGCACGGAGACCTGGTCGCCCGGTCATAACGGCGGGGATGCCCGTGTGATCCTCGCCTACTGCTACCCTTCGTGGGACGATGGCGGTTGGCCCCGTCAGGAGTCTTACTTCAACCAGCGCTACTTCTGGGTAAACGGTGAGTTCACGCCCCGTGAGACCATGCGCGGCAAGATGGCTCTCCTCGGATACCTGTATGGCATCAGGTAACAGTGAAAAGAATGAGAAAGTGAAAAGGAAAGAATAATAAAACATATCAATATGAGAACTATATTATTTGCTATGACAATGGCCTGTGTAGGTGTTTTAAATGCACAGGCACAGAAGCCCGCCATCCCCCGCGACGCAGCACTGGAGGCGAAAGTTGAGAAAACCCTTGCCCGTATGACCCTCGACGAGAAGATCGGACAGATGCTCGAACTCAACCTCGACATCATCGGCAAGATGACCATTGAGAATGCCAAGATCGACCGCGAGAAGGTGCGCTCCGTGCTCCAGCAGTACGGTCGTCCTGACGAGGAGGTCGAGGCCATGGTAAAACTGACGGATCAGGAGATCCTCGATAAGTTGGGCGGTTTCCCCGTCGATATCTATCAGGGCGATACCAAGCGCATCTGGAAACTCAACGAGGTGATGCTCGACACGCTCGTCTCCAAGTGGAAGGTGGGCTCCATCCTGAATGCCCCGGGTTCCCATGCCGCCACCGTCGAAGATTGGCAGAAGTGGATTCCGCTTATCCAAAAGAAGTCGATGCAGTATCTCGGCATCCCCGATATCTTTGGTCTTGACCATAACCACGGCGTCACCTATACGCAGGGCGGCACCCTCTTCCCACAGCCCATCAACCTTGGTGCCTCGTTCAATACTGAACTGGCCCGGAGGGGTGCTGAGATTACGGCCTACGAGAGTCGTGCGGCCAACTGTCCGTGGGTGTATAACCCCGTCGTCGATCTCGGTCGCGACCCTCGTTGGGCTCGTATCTGGGAGAGTTTCGGCGAGGATGCCATCGTGAACAGTAAGATGGTGGTGGCCGAGATCAGAGGCTATCAGGGCGACGACAACAACCATATCGACCGTTTCCACGTCGGCACCAGCACCAAGCACTACTTCGCCTACGGTGCCCCCTGGACGGGTAAGGACCGTACACCTGCCTACCTCTCGCCGCAGATGATCCGCGAGAAGTACTTCGAGCCCTTCAAGCAGGCCGCCCTCGCCGGGACACTGACGATGATGGTCAATTCCGCCTCTGTCAACGGTGTGCCCGTGCATGCCAGTTATGAGTATCTGACAAAGTGGCTTAAGGAGGATCTCCAGTGGGACGGCTTCCTCGTCACCGACTGGGCCGACATCAACAACCTCTTCTCGCGTGAGCATGTCGCCAAGGATAAGAAGGATGCCATCCGCATCGCCATCAATGCCGGCATCGACATGTCGATGGATCCCTACAGCGTGGAGTTCTGCGTCCTGCTGAAAGAACTGGTCAATGAGGGCAAGGTCTCCATGGCGCGTATCGATGATGCCGTGCGCCGTATCCTCCGTGCGAAGTACCGCCTCGGACTCTTCGATGAACCGAACACGGGCGGCAAGGGCTTCGAGAAGTTCGGCTGCGACGAGTTTGCCAAGGCCTCCCTTCTGGCTGCTGAGGAAAGTGAGGTGCTGCTGAAGAACGACGGCATCCTGCCGTTGGCCAAGGGTAAGAAGATCCTGCTCACAGGTCCCAACGCCAACCAGATGCGCTGTCTGCACGGCGGCTGGAGTTACACCTGGCAGGGTTCCCGTGCCGAAGACCTCGCCGAGAAGTACAACACGATCTACGAGGCGCTTTGTAATAAATACGGTAAGGAGAATATCATCCTCGAACAGGGTGTCACCTATAACGAGGAAGGTGCCTATTACGACGAGCATGAGCCGCAGATCCAGAAGGCCGTCGATGCCGCCGCTGGTGCCGATATCATCATTGCCTGTATCGGTGAGAACTCCTACACAGAGACGCCAGGCAACCTCACGGATCTATGGCTCTCCGAGAACCAGCGCAACCTCGTGAAGGAACTCGCCAAGACGGGCAAGCCGATCGTTCTCGTGCTCAACGAGGGTCGTCCGCGCCTCATTGCCGACATCGAGCCGTTGGCCAAGGCCGTGGTCGATATTCTTATCCCAGGCAACTACGGTGGTGATGCCCTCGCCAACCTGCTCGCCGGCGATGCCAATTTCTCTGCCAAACTGCCCTACACCTATCCGCGTGAGATCAACTCGCTGAACACCTACGACTATAAGGTCAGCGAGGAGGTGGGTACGATGGCCGGTGCCTATAACTACGATGCGAAGGTCAGCCTCCAGTGGCCCTTCGGCTACGGTCTCAGTTATACCACCTTCGAGTATGCCAACCTGAAGGTTGATAAGGCGAAGTTCTCTGCCGATGATGTGCTCACCGTCTGTGTCGATGTGAAGAACACGGGTAGTTGTGCTGGCAAGGAGGCTGTGCTCCTCTATTCGAGTGACCTCGTTGCTTCCATCGTGCCAGACAACAAACGTCTGCGCGACTTTACGAAGATTGCCCTGGAGCCTGGTGAGACCAAGACCGTCACCTTCCTACTCCCCGCCAAGGCTCTCGCCTTTGTCGGTGCCGATGGTCGTTGGACGCTCGAAGAGGGTGACTTCATCCTGAAGGTCGGCAACCAGACCGTTCCTGTCGTCTGCGAACGCACCAAGACGTGGGACGAACCCAACATCTAAACAGAAAGGTTACATCGTAAAAAATTCCCGAAATGCTTGGACGTTTCGGGAATTTTTCTTACCTTTGCAACCGATATACAACAAACAATAACCCTTAAATACCTTTACTATGGAAAAGAAAGGAACAAAGAAAGGAGAAAAGTCCATGCAGGTAGAACTCACGGAAAGGTACATCAACCCCTACACCGACTTCGGTTTCAAGAAACTGTTCGGCACGGAACTGAACAAGGACCTGCTCATCAGT
>JAFRMM010000158.1 GCA_017430675.1 Prevotella sp. | reverse complement strand
GGTGCTGATGGATTCGAACCACCGAAGTCGAAAGACAGCAGATTTACAGTCTGCCCCATTTGGCCACTCTGGAAAACACCCATTGTTCTGCCTTAAGGCAAGGACGAGCATCGCCCTTTGTTCCCGCCTTTTGAGCCTCTTGTCGGATTCGAACCAACGACCCCGAGATTACAAATCACGTGCTCTGGCCAACTGAGCTAAAGAGGCTTTTCTAAGCAGCCGCTCTCTGTTTCAGATTTACGACCTGTCGGAAAACGGCTGCAAAGTTACTACTTATTTTTGAATTACCAAAACTTTTCCCTGATTTTTTTATCTGTTCCTCAATTTTTCCTTGAATTTCTGGAGTTGTCCGCGCATGGAATCCACACAGAGATCGACACTTTCCTCAAATGTATCACTTGTCTTCTCCACGAACAGGGTATTTCCAGGCACAGCCACAGACAGACTCACCTCCTTGTTCTGGGCCGTAGCAGGTTTTACCAATTTGCACTGCACCTCCACTTTCTGTATATCCTCGAAAGATTTTTCCAACTTGGCGACCTTCTTTTCGATGAACGCCTGTAACTTCTCGGTTGCGTCGAAATGAATCGACTGGATCTTAATCTCCATAGTTACCTCCTATTTTTAAATAGTTATTAATAAGGATCAGGCTCTGGGATGAGCCTCTTTATAAACTCGTTTCAACTGTTCGAACGTGGTATGGGCATATATCTCGGTGGTCGAGACGCTCTCATGGCCCAGCAGGTTCTTGATGCTCTCCAGTCCGGCACCGTTGTTCAGCATCGCCGTGGCAAAGGTATGGCGGAGCACATGGGGCGAGCGCTTCTTCAGCGACGTGACAGCCGTGAGGTACTTATGCACGATGACATACACCTGGCCGCCAGTCATCCTCTCGCCTTTGTCACTCAGGAAGAGGGCGTCACCGTCCTTTTTCACCACCTGTTCGTCACGGACGGCAATGAAGTGGCTCAGCACCTGGGAGAGTTCCTCGCCGAAGGGGATGATCCGCTGCTTATTGCGCTTGCCCGTTACCTTCAACTGTCTGGTGTCGAAATCCACATCGGCATCGTTCAGCCCCGTCAGTTCTGACCGTCTCAGTCCCGCCTCATAGAATAATAACAATATGGTACGCGCGCGTACATCTTTATAATTGTCCCCCCACTCAATCACGTCGAGCAGGTTGTCCATCTCACTTTCACGGAGGAACTGTGGCAGGGGTTTCGACTTCTTCGGTCCCGTAACGCAATGGGCGGGATCGGCGTCAACCAACTTTCGCTTAAGGGCAAAGCGATAAAAGGAACGCAATGCACTCAACTTCTTGTTGATCGTTGAAGCGTTGTTTCCTTTATCCATCAGACTCTCCATCCAGTCACGGATCAGGTCGGTATCCACCTTCCCTAGAGAGAGCCCTTCGTCCCTAAAACTCAGATACGATTCAAATTCCCGGAGGCCTTCCTCGTATGTCAGCACTGTCTGCGGAGAAGCATTCCGCTCGTAGCGCAAGTAGTTCAGAAACTGGTTAATCATCCTTTTGCCTTCTTGCAGGATTTAGTATAATCCTGTTTTTGGCTACGAATTTACGGAAAATTTCCGAAACTACCAAATTTTCGGGAATATTTTTTATTCCTCGTTGGCACGGAGTTGCTGTACGTAAATGGCGTGCTCCATCTTAAGGCGCTTAAGTACAGAAGGTTTGTCGAACTGCTGACGACGGCGGAGTTCCTTCACCACACCTGTCTTCTCAAACTTTCTCTTAAACTTCTTGAGGGCCTTCTCAATGTTCTCGCCTTCTTTTACTGGTACAATAATCATTTGTCTTTGCTTTAAATATTTTATGTTAAACTTACTGCCTTCGGCACCATTGCTACGAAAAGCGGGTGCAAAATTACTGCTTTTTTACGAAACCACCAAGTTTTTATCCTTTTTTTATTAAAATTGTTTTCATTTTTCGTCTATTCTTTCTATATTTCCTGCAAAGATACGAAATTATTTCTTCCATTTCCCCCAAAGTCCAAACCCAGGATAAACCTAAATTTCAGGTCATGGGAAGCAAGTGGTACTTTTCGGAAATCTTGGGGAATAATCCACGTTTATTCATTATTTTTTCTTTCATAGTTGTTAAATTTAAACTTTTGATAATTGTTTCTCTTAGTATTCAGTCGGCTGAACACGTCTGCAGAATTACAGCATTTATCCGAAACAAGCAAATATTTTCGGATCTATTCATCCTTTTACCTATAAGATTTCTTAGAAATTGCTTGGAACTTTCATTTTTATTTCTTACCTTTGCAACCGATATACAACAAATAATAACCCTTAAATACGTTTACTATGGAAAAGAAAGGAACGAAGAAAGGAGAAGTGACGATGACAGGCAAGTATTTGGACCCCAAGGCAGACCTCACCTTCAAACTGGTGTTCGGCGAGCATCCCGACCTGGTGATGAGTCTGCTGAATGCGCTGCTGCCGCTCGAAGAGGACGGGCAGATAGAGAGCGTGGAGTACCTGCCGTCCGAGATGGTCCCTGAGACCCCGGGGAGGAAGGACAGCGTGGTCGATGTGCGATGCACGGACCAGAAGGAGAGGCAGTTCATCGTCGAGATGCAACTCTACTGGAACGAGTTCTTCCAGCAGCGGGTGCTCCTGAACGCCTCGAAGGCCGTGGTCAGGCAGTTGGACAAGGGAATGGACTACAAACTGGTCCAGCCCGTGTATTGTCTGAACCTGGTGAACGACATCGGCTTCGAGAGCGGTCCCGACGAGTTCTACCACGACTACGCCATCGTCAACGTCGAGCACACCGACCGTATCATCGAGGGCCTGCGCTTCGTGTATGTCGAGTTGCCGAAGTTCAAGCCGAAGACCATTGCCGAGAAGAAGATGGCCGTGTTGTGGCTGCGCTTCCTGACGGAGATCAACCTCGCGACGGAGACGGCCCCAGCGGAACTGCTGGAGAATGAGTTGACGAGCAAGGCGCTGAGCATCGTGGAGAAATCCGCGATGAGCGAGGCCCAACTCAATGCCTATGAGAGATACTGGATAGGCCTCACTGATGAAGAGGGCATCGCACTGGCCCGATACAACAGGGGACTCAGAGAAGGTCGGGCGGAGGGACTTGCCAAAGGACTTGCCAAGGGACTTGCCAAGGGCAAGGATAAGGCCAACCGCGAGAATGCCCGCAGGATGAAGGCACTCGGCATGTCTGCCGATACCATCTCCCAAGTGACAGGCCTGACACAAGAAGAGATACAAGACCTTTGAATCCTGTTCAACGGTTCCTGACCCCAGTGTGTTATTCAGTGTGTTATGTCCAGAGGGTACTCAGACGCTTGAAGGCTGGGGCAAGAAGTATTGTCTCAACCTTCAGGCCGCTATTGGTGGAACGGAAAATACAGCGTCGCTGCTTAGGTAGCAATTGATAGATGTTATGGATGTTCACCAGTGTGCTGCGGTCAGCCCTTACGAACGTCTCTGGCGATAAAATCTTTTCCAGGGCTCCAAGGCCCATGAGCACGATGTCCTTGTCGTGGAAGGTTACTATCTGCGAGTAATTGCCCTCACCTTTGAAGAAGGCAATGTCAGAGACCTCGACGATGATAGTTCCGCTGGCCGTGCGGAAGGTAAGCCGTTCGTCTGTGGCCTGTTCTGTCATCTTCACAATGTCACGTGCAAGTTTCGTAGTGTCATCATTAATCGCCTTCTGGCGGATTGCCGCAATCTGCTGTTCTTTCCGCAGTTTCTCTCTTTGCAGACGTATCATCCTCTGCTGGTTAAGGCGCTTCTCATAGAAGTGGGTGATGGCCCATACTGCCAGGGTGAGCAGAATCAGTCCCAACAGCCACACCCACCAGTGCTGCCACCAGCGTAATGGTGGCACTATGATCGTGTCTTCCTCACAATAGGCCAGAAGGTCAGAGGGCCGGAAGGAGGTCATTTGTTCCACGCCTGCCAGCCACACAGTGCCGTCGCTTGTCTCTGCCATCATCGCCTTCAGCGGTTCCGTCATCGTAAAGCCGTTCTGATGATTAAAGAAATGGGTGGTGTCAATCTGGTAGTCTCTGTTGACATGGCATACAAACAGCCCATCGACAACTGCCACTGCCAGATAGCCGCGCGGGGAGATATGCACAGAGCGCACCTCGTGGCCGGAGAGTTCAGGAATTTCAGGGTTGAGGGTTTTTATCCTTCCTTTTTGAAGGAGGAACAGGGAATCGGCAGAAGCGAAGATAATATTACCTAAGGAATCTGCATCCATAGTTGTGATTATCAACTTTTGAGTATAGTCTGTCTTTGACACCTGGGCATTCTTCGTGATGCTGAAGAGCCCGGAACTGCTGCCGATCCAAAGCAGACTGTCGGCTTGAGCAGCACACCACGGATGAAGGATGTCCGTTGTCAGAGTGTCGATGCCATTCGTCTTGGGGTCGTACGAGAAGATGCAGTGCCGCCCCCCGGTTATGATGCAGTCCCACGCCTTTGCTACAAACTGGTAGCGGTCATGAGGTAGCCCAAGCCACTGGAGCGGTGAATGGCTGCCTACATGGCCTGTGATGCGTACGATGTCGCCATTCCCTGCCATATATACGTCCTGACCAATACTTGCAGCACTGGGCGCATAGAATTGTTCCGGGTCATCGCTGATGACCGTTGTTCCCTGCGTAGAATCCTTTAGGATGATCTTTCCGTTCAGCGTCCCCATCACTAACTGGCCATTGCTGCCTAAGGCTACGGCCCTTACGATGTCGTTCTCGTCAGACAACACATGGTTCGTAAACCCCTGGTTGAAGAAACAATAAATGCCTTGGTAGGAGGCCACCCACAACCTGTCCCAGCGGTCAATGAGCAGATCACGAATGAGGTTAATGCCCGAAAAGATCTGGCGGATGCCTGTCCCGTCGTAGAGATAGACAGCGTGCTCGTCGGCAATAACCAGACTACCCGAACGTAGCGCCCTGACGGTCAGCCCATAGTTGGTCGCCGACCAGTCGGCCGAGGCCACTTTTCTCAGCCCATTCTTCGCCAGGGAATAGATGCCGTCGGAGGCAAAGGCGAGCAGTGTAGTATCTTTACGCAACAGGGTGAAGATGTCGCTTCTGCGGGATAGTCTGACGGCCCGGCGTGCCCCTTTCTTGATCCTGTAGAGTCCCTTCTCGGTAGGAATGACGGTCCCTTCCACGCTGTCTGTGAAGATCTTCCTGTCAGGCGTCATCTCGTCGAGCAAGTGGCCTACCAGCAGTGCCTCGAAGCCATTCTCGGTCATCCGGCACAGGCGGCGGTTCTGTTCCAGACTGTCCTCCAGAAGAACAATGCCATTGGGCAGACTGCCTGCGTTCAGATTGTTGAGCAGCCAGTGGCCTTGGGGGGTAAGGGGCTGTGCCTTCAGGTCATCATAGCCGACGGTCCATTGGCGGAAGAAGCCCAATGCCCTGACCTCGTCGGCGATCTCCGCGAAGCCCACGATATTTGTCCGTCGGCCTTTCAAGAAGGGGGTGAATACCCTCCCGTCGAAACGTACAAAGCCCGACAGCGTACCAATATAGATATACCCGCGTGAGTCCTGCCATACCCGTTCTGCCTGCATCTGTGGCAGACCGTCCTGTGTAGTAAATCGTCGGTAAGTCAGACTGCTTGTCATTTGAGCCTGAATCAACAGGCTGACACCAAGCATCAGTCCAAGCATGAAGGTACGTTTTATTGTTTCCATGACACAAAGTTAGCACAAATTATGGAATTCCGCAAACTTTTGCAGAAATTTATTTGTTGGATGCCCGAGTTCGTCACCCGCGGTAGGCAGTTCGTCAAAATTGCCACTCCGGCAGTCCTGCCTATAGCACTTTTTTCATATCTTTGCGGTAATAAACTTTAAACATTTGAGAATATGAGACAAACAGTTTTTTCCATCAAGAGATTACTTATTTCAGTGCTCACGTTCCTATTTGTCATAGGGGCATGGGCGCAGGACATGCTCAGCACGCCTCTGACCCTGGAGGCTACGACCAGTGGCGACATCACCTTTAATTTGACCTTGGCCTATGGTACCGACCCCAGTGTGATGAATGCCATCGAGTATCAGAAAAACGGAGGCGAGTGGACGGCGTACACATGGGGAGACGCTATCCCGGTGGCTGTAGGCGACAAGGTGGCCTTCCGTGGCGACAACGTCAAATATTATGGGAATGGAAATCCGTCCTATAATAGCCATATCGCCAGTACAGCCGATGTCTATGTCTATGGTAATATGATGAGCCTGATTCATGCCAGCGATTTTGCTACCAACTACGAGATGACAGGCGACTGGAACTTTGCTGATCTGTTTAAACTTCCTACAGAAAATCCTTGGGATCCCCCTGTGACTGTTACGACCATTAAGAGCCATCCTTCCAATGACATTGTACTTCCAGCCACCACGCTGACAAACTACTGCTATGCGGGACTGTTTGCCGGCTGTAAGTTTATCACCAGGGCTCCAGAGTTGCCTGCTACGACTATGGCCGTCGGCTGCTATGTTGAGATGTTCCGCGCCACAGGTCTTGTTTCGGCTCCTGCTCTACCTACGACAGTGTTCACACCTTATTCTTATGATGATGAAGGCGAGCATGGCAGCATAGACTGCTATATGCAGATGTTCCAGGACTGTACCAGTCTGACGACGGCTCCTGAGTTGCCTGCCACGACACTCGTGCATGGCGTCTATCAGAACATGTTCCAAGGATGTACAAGCCTGACAACGGCTCCCGCACTGCCTGCTACTGACCTCACAGGTGGTGACCAGTGCTATACGGCTATGTTCAAGGGCTGCACCAGTCTGGTAACGGCTCCGGCATTGCCCGCCACCACACTGGCCGAAGACTGCTATCACCGTATGTTCGAGGGATGTACTTCCTTGCAGAAGGCTCCCGTCCTGCCAGCGCCCACGATCACGGGACAGGTTTACGGTGGTATGTTCGACGGCTGTACCTCTCTTAACTACGTGAAGTGTCTGGCCGTAAACATCGTCGATACCAGTCATGGGGAAGATGCAACCACCGACTGCTGGCTGGCGAATGTCGCCGCCACAGGCACGTTCGTCAAGGCTGGTGAAGCCGACTGGAGCGTCAAGACCAAGACCGGCGAGGCCCTCAATGGCATCCCCGCAGGCTGGACAGTGCTGAACGACGGTGAGGACTTTGTAGCCAGCGATACCCCGCTGACTCTGGAGACCATTGAGGACAACACTGACATTATTGTGACCAACCCCATGGGTCTGACGATCGAATACAGTACTGATGGTGGTACCACATGGGAATCAAAGAGTGACGCTATCGGCCTTGTTGAACTTGCTTCCGGGACCATCGTGCAATTCAGGGGTGACAATGCCGCCTATTCGACGAACGGTCTTTCAAGTGGTTCCACCACCATTGACTGTTCGAAAGATGTCTATATCTATGGCAATGTGATGAGCCTCATCAATTCCACCTCGTTTGCCACACTCACAGCATTCTCTGCCGATTACGCCCTCGGGGCACTGTTCTATGGCAACAAGTATCTTAAGAACCACGACACTAAAGACCTTGTCCTGCCCGCCACCACATTGACAAGAGGGTGCTATCGCGGCATGTTCAGCGGGAACAGCGGCATGACAAAGGCGCCCGTACTGCCAGCCACGACCTTGATGCCCCAGTGCTACTACTTCATGTTCAACGGTTGTTCTGGTATCACGACCGCTCCTGAGTTGCCCGCCACCACACTGGCCGACTCATGCTATACGACCATGTTCCAGGCGTGCGGTCTGACGAAGGCTCCCGTTCTCCCTGCCACCACATTGGCCAAGGAGTGCTATATGAACATGTTCCGCAGTTGCCAGAGCCTGACAATGGCGCCTGAGTTGCCAGCCACAGCATTGAGTGAGGGTTGCTACAAGTACATGTTCCACAGTACGGCACTCACCAAGGCCCCAGTCCTTTCCGCCACGACTTTGGCACCCTCGTGCTACTTCGGCATGTTTGTCAACTGCGCCTCGCTCACAGAGGCACCCGAACTGTCCGCCACACAATTGGAGAAATCGTGCTACCTGGGCATGTTCTATAACTCTGGTCTGACCAAAGCCCCCCAATTGCCTGCCCTGACACTGGCACCGACCTGTTACAAGCAGATGTTTGTTGGGTGCGCGAGCCTGACCGATGTTCCAACACTGCCCGCCA
This sequence comes from Prevotella sp., assembly GCA_017430675.1. The sequence goes on along the minus strand of JAFRMM010000158.1, from coordinate 1,613 downwards.
CCACACTCGATGAGTCGTGTTATGAGGAGATGTTCAAGAACTGTACCAGCCTGGTGAATGCACCCGATCTGGCTGCTACCACACTGGCCACCACTTGCTGCAACTATATGTTCTCGGGGTGTACCGCACTGACCAAGGCACCTGTACTGCCCGCCAAGACTTTGGCCTCGCAGTGCTATCAGCGCATGTTCGAGGGTTGTACCGCACTGGAAACGGCTCCGGAACTGCCTGCTACCGAATTGGCCGAACTGTGCTATAACGATATGTTCTGGGAATGTACTGGCCTGAAGAATGCCCCCAAACTACCCGCCACGGAGTTAGTTGACTACTGTTACACCATGATGTTCCTGGGCTGTAGCAGTTTAGAGAAAGCACCTGATCTTCCTGCAGTAACCTTGACTCCCGGCTGCTATGAGCACATGTTCATGAACTGTAACAAATTAAACTACGTGAAGTGCCTGGCCACCGACCTTGGCGACGATTCAAGTACAGACGGTTGGCTCACCAATGTGGCTGCCGTCGGTACCTTCGTCAAGGCACCTGAAGCCGACTGGAGCACAAAAGGTACTACTGAGCGACAGGGTACTTGGGATGATCCAGATTCCGAAGAGACCACGATTTTTGTACATGGCATCCCCGCAGGTTGGACAGTTGAGAATTATGAGGTCACTACCGCTGACATCACGATCGGCAAGAACGGCAAGACCACCTTCTGCGGCACTCAGGCCCTCGACTTCAGTTACTCCGACGAGGTGAAGGCCTTCATTGCCACGGGCTTCGACAAGACCGAGGGCACCATCTGGATGACCCGCGTGAAGGACGTGCCCGCCGGCGTGCCCGTCATGGTCAAGGGTACGGCCGAGAAGACCTACCATGTCCCTGTGACTGAGGGCGGATCCTCGTATTATAAGAATATGTTCGTGGGCAATACCACTGGCGAGATCATGTCCATCGGCGAGACCTCCGAGGATGGCCAGTACGTGAACTACTACATGAGCGGCGGACAGTTCAAGAGCGTGAAGACGTCCGCCAACATCGGCGCGAACAAGTGCTATCTGCAACTGCCCGCCACGTTCGCGGCAGAGGCCACAGGCGAGGGCTGTCAGGTGAAGATCGCCGCCTCCGGCAAGTCGTCGTTCGCTGCACCCTACGACCTTGACTTCACAAGCCTTAATGATGATGTGAAAGCCTTCACGGCCACGGGCTACGATGCCGGCACGAAGACCATCTGGCTGACAAGAGTAAGGAAGGTGCAGAAGGGCGAGGGCCTGCTCCTGAAGGGCACGGGCGGCGAGACCTACACCATCCCGTCATCAGGCGTACAGGCTGCCTACGAGAACATGATCGTGGGTAACATCGGAGATGATATCACCATCAACGGGACTTCCGACGACGGCACCCTGACGAACTACTACCTGAAGGGCGGCACGTACATGAGCGTGAGCGTCTCGGCCAACATCGGCACCAACAAGAGTTACCTGCAACTGCCCACCTCGATGCTGGCCGGTGCCGCAGGTGCCCGCAGCGAGGAAGCCCCGTCTTCCTCGGATGTCCTAGGCGACCTAGATGCCCTAGGAGATCTAGATAATCTAGGAATTCCTAGCACCTGCCAT
>JAFRMM010000157.1 GCA_017430675.1 Prevotella sp. | reverse complement strand
GTTGCCGCTGGTGACAATGAGTTCACGATCGACTTCCTGGATTATCCCACAGAGTGCACCGACGCTATGGTATTCTACCAGTGCGGTAAGATCCCCGGAAAGCACATCATTAAGAAGGTACAACTCATTGACCTGGAGGCTACTGGTATTAAGAACGTGAAGGCTAATAAGGCTACTAACAACGCTCGCTACAACCTCGCTGGTCAGAAGGTTGACGCTTCTTACAAGGGAATCGTCATCATGAACGGTAAGAAGTTCATCCAGAAGTAATTCTGACGAACCATACAAAAAAGGGATTTGCCTGATGGCATTTCCCTTTTTTTTGTATGCAATTATTATCCAAGTTATTATTCATGAGTCATGGAGGTTCCGTACGATCGTACGGAGCCTCCGTTTGTTGCTATAGTGCCACTATTTTTTCCTATAGTGGCTCCGTAGCGGAAAACGGAGCCACTATTCTGCGCTACGGTGGCACTATACAGATGAATGTTCGCGCACGTACATATGTGCACATATATATAGTTGCCATACTCACTTTTTATGTGTCCCACCTGTCCCATCTGTCCCTTTTCCCCAAAGCGACAGGGACACATGGGACAGATGGGACACTTATTTTCGGCTTTAACATACTACCGCGCGCGGGCGCGTGTAGGGAAGTCGTCATTGTCGAACTGTTTACATGTTTACAAACAAAAAAGATGCCACGTCGTGATGACGCGGCACCTTTCAATATAAAAACGATGCGAACTTAGTCGGATATCATCATTTCTTACTCGTCCCAACCATCCTGCTTGAGGTTCGGGTTCATATCCTTAATATTCTGCGGATAAGGGAAGAGTTTGTGCTTCTCCTTCCAGCCTACCTCGAAGCCCTTAGCCTCTGCATCATGTGAATGGAGGAGGAAGAAACGATCCTCAGGATCTGATCCATCACTGCTATGCTGCCAAACAGCCTTATCACCAGGAACCTGGTCAGCCAAAGCATCACTGGGCGAACGGAACACCCTGTCCATGAGGTGAGGAATATTCTTACCCTGATTCTTCAGGTGATCGAAGCACTCCTTGATGTACGGCTCGTTGCCATCAGTCTTGAGCCAACGGAGCAGGTCCTGATAGCGGCAGCCCTCGAACCACAACTCGAATGATTTCTCCTTCATCAAGTCAACAATCGTAGGATTACCAGAGGTGACAGTCTTAGAACCAGCACGCTCCTGGATCATCTTCAAGTAGGTTCCTGCAGTAGCGGCATCATTCGTACGGATGCAGCACTCAGCATAGTTGAGGAGCACCTCGGCATAACGCATGACAATCACGTTATTGAGACGCCAGTTGCTACCGTAGTCACCCTTAGAGTTACCACTCTCAGAAATATCATCAACACGGATGACATGCTTCATAGGAATCCAGAACGACTGGCCATAGTGACCGGTAACCTGCTCGATACCAATCTTGTTCCATGCTACGAGACCTGCACGATCCTTAGGAATGTTCTTCAGTTTAGCGTAGTAGTTATCAATACGCTCATCACCTGTCGTACCATAGATCATGTCCTCGATATTCATCATCGTACCCTTCAGACGCTTTGAATCCAAACCGTCATTAGCAACGAAAGCATTAGCATACCACTCGGGAAGACCGATAGAGCCCCAGCCTTCTGTACCACCAGTATAGGCGCCCAATGGGGGCTTCTTGAAGTAACCGGTACGGATCTGGAAGCACTGAGCCTCCATCCATGTGCCGTGCTGACCCCAACCGCTACCGCTACCAGATGACCACTGGTCTGAATTAGGATTGTATCTTACGTTCACCTCGAAGACCTTCTCAGGACAGCCGTCGCCAGGGATGTGGAAGAGGTCTGCCCACTCGTCACCAGATACCAGTGCATACTTACCAGAGTCGATCACCTTCTTCAGGCAGTCCTTAGCCTTTGCAAAGTCGCCAGCGAACATATAAGCCTTACCAGCCAGAGCGTATGCAAAGCCCTTTGTCACACGATAAGCACCCTCTTTGTCTGCAGTTGACTGACGCTCTGTGAGGTTGTCAATAGCCTTCAGACACTCATCACCAATCCATACGAAGTACTCCTGCTGTGACTTCGGAGCACCCTCTGGAGCAGCGGGATCATCACTTCTCACGGGAGTCTCATCTCCCAGGAGTTCAACTACGAAGGGAGGGGTTCCCCAGTAGCAGGCGAGCAGGAAGTAGTTGAAAGCACGGAGCACGCGGGCCTCAGACACAGCCTGCTTCATGAACGGTGTAGCACCTTCCTTCCCCTCGAATGAAGAGATGAGGATATTACAAGGATAGATGGCGAGGTAGCAGCCACTGTACTGATACTTAATAGCCGTAGGTGTGTGGAGATAACGGAACTCGTCGATAGATCCGCCAAACTCATGGTCACCATAGAAAGCACCACCATAGTTTACGTCATCACCAGGATGGTTAGCCATCACCTTGGCAGGCGTAAAGATACCAGGAGCATCACTGTCAACCGTTGTACGTCCCAGTGTATTAATCTGCAAGCCCTCATAGGCAGCAGCCAAGGCTTTCTCTGCGTCGGCATCCGACTGATAGAAAGTTTCTGTAGTCAGACTGGCTTTCTGTGCAATGTCGAGTTGGTCCCCACAGGAGGTTAATGCAGCGCCACCAGCGACAAGTGCGAGCATTGAAAATATAATCTTTTTCATATCGTTTCTTTTTTACCTATATTAGAATGTAACGTTAAGACCAAAGACGATCTTCTTAGATGTCGGGTAGCTACCGTTATCCCAACCACGAGAGGCACCGCTATCGACAGAAGCAGTCTCAGGATCAGCACCAGGATAACTGGTGATGGTGAAATAGTCGTCGAGTGAAACGGAGAGACGCAGGTTGCTGACGAGGAATTTCTTCGTAATCTTTGAAGGAATAGTATAACCCAACTGGATCTGCTTGAACTTGAAGTAAGAACCACCGAAGACGTTAGCAGAAGAACTGTAGAACGTCCAGTCAGAAGCCACAGCCCTCATGTCAGGATACTTACCCTGGATGGTGTAGTTGCCACCATCATCTGCTCTCCAAGAATCCTTCCACCATATATCCAGACCATTACCACGGGGACGGTCGGCAGATGTGATGACAGTGTAAATCTTGTTGCCGTAAGCACCAGTACCGAATACGGTGAGGTCGAAGCCCTTGTACTCAAGATTCAGAGTGACACCATAGGTGAACTTAGGAATACCACAACCGAGGTCCTTCATGTCGTTTGTCTCATCAGGAGCCAATGTCAGGTTACCATCTGCATCATAATACAGAGCCTGACCTTCATGCGTACTGTCGTAGGAGTCGCCAGCATAAAGATCTGGATTGTAAACACCTGCATATTCGAAACCACGGAAGAACCAGATGGTATGACCAGCCTCAAAGGTTGACTTCAACTTGTTGTTGAAACCGCTGACACCACCCTGAGTGTAACGCGGCAGCATTGAGTTCACATTCTTAACCTCATTCTTCAAGGGTGAGAAGTTGGCATTGATACTGTACTTGAAGTCACCAACGTGGTCACGCCAGCCAGCCTCGATATCGAAACCAGTATTGAGGATCTCACCAGAGTTCACGGTCTGACTTGACACACCGAGTTCAGGATAAGGATGGATATCAATCAGAAGGTCCTTGGTCATCTTACGGTACCAGTCAATGGTCAATGACAGACGGTTGTCCAGGAAGCGGGCATCAAGACCGACGTCGAACTGTTCAGAAGTCTCCCATGTCAGGTTCGGGTTTGAAATACCATTAGGCTTACCACCTTCAGATGCATAGTCGTTGGCTGATGCCTGATCTGTAAAGTAGTAGTAACCACCAAGACCGATGGTAGCATTATACTTATAGCCGCTCAAGACGTTCACGTTACCGTTACGACCCCAAGATCCACGGAGTTTCAGGAAAGAGACAGCACTTGTGCTAACATTATCCTTGAAGAACTTCTCATTGCTGATAGTCCAACCCAGAGAAACTGAGGGGAAGTAGCCCCAACGGTTATCATTAGACAGTTTTGAAGAGTCGAAAGCATCTGCACGGAAGTTAGCCTGCAGGAAGTAGCGGTCATCGTATGAATAGGACAGACGGCCGAAGTAAGCCAACTCTGTAGCATCACCAGGCGTATTGCCGACGGTCAGATGTGACTTACCATTGTCATTCAGACAGTCGATATAACGGAAGTTGGGAGCATGGTCACCACGAAGGATCATATTGGTATCTGAAGATGACACGCTGGTGTTGTCCCAGTGGTTCTTGGTGAATGACATACCGATCATGGCGCCAACATTGTGCTTGCCAAACGTCTTGTTGAAGTTGGCGAAGTTCTCCCACTGATAGTAGAGGCTGGCATTGGTGTTAGCACTGATAGAATAGTTGTCGCTCTTTGCCATTGAAGACAGATAGAAGGGCTCGCCATAACTGTGGCCATTACCCTGAGCGATACGATAGCCCAGACGAGAGGTGATGGTCAGGAAGTCAAACGGCATGAGGTTGGCAGCCAGAGATCCACGGACATTGACGCCCTCGCTGTAAGAATCAGTCAGGTCGCGACGTGCCAGGGGGTTACCTGTTGCCTCAACATTATATTTAGAAGTACCGTACCACATAGGATTCGTCTCGCTGTAACCATCAGGCAGGGGTACATGACCGGGATTTGCACCATTGGCCCACTGCTCTGCGACACCATCGCCGAAGTCTGCCTCATCATAGATATAGGCCGGAGTCAGCGGGTCGATAGATACCACTGCATTGAGGAATGAGCCATAACCGCTACCAAGTCTCTTCATCTTATATTTCTCGATAGAAGTGTTGCTCTGTACGCTCAGCCAGTCGAAGAACTTATAGTCGGCATTCACCTGACCAGTGAAACGCTTGTAGGTATCCTTGCTACCCTTAACAATACCATCGTTATCGACGATACCGAGGCCAACGAGGAAATGACCCTTGTCGTTACCACCCTCAACAGTGAGGTTATGCTGGAGGTTCCAACTGCTTTCAAACACCTCGTCATACCAGTTGGTATCAACGAAACCGGTCGTGTAAGCCTTCTGCTCCAGTTCTGCGTCCGTCAAGTCGCCCAGATACTTATGGTAGTTAATCCAATCCTGAGCATTGAAGAGTTCAGCCTTCTTGCCGAGGCTCTGGCTGGCAGCCTTGAAACTATAGGTTACATGGGCAGTACCCTTCTTGCCGTTCTTGGTGGTGATGAGCACGACACCGTTACCAGCCTGGGCACCGTAGATGGCTGCAGAGGCACCGTCCTTCAGCACCTCCATAGACTCAATCAGGGAAGGATCCAGATACTGGATACCGTCAACCTTCAGACCATCAACGATGATCAGCGGGCCGAGGTTACCGGAGTTCGAAGAATAACCACGAACACGGATGCTGGCTCCTGCTGCAGGATCACCAGAGGTATTGATGATCTGCACACCAGACACCTTACCCTGCATGGCTGCAGCAGCATCCGTTGTGCTCAGGTTCTTGATGTCCTCACCTTTCAGAGAAGCAACGGCACCCGTCAAGTCACTCTTCTTCTGGACACCATAACCGATCACGACCACGTCGCTCAGGGTCTGGGAGTCTTCCTTCAGAGAAACCTCGATGTTGTTACGACCGTTTACCTTCACAGTTGCTGTGGTGTAACCGATGTAAGAAATAACCAGCGTTGAATTGGCATTGGCTTCAACACTAAAGTTACCATTGAAGTCGGTGACTGCACCGGTCTTCGTGCCCTGTACTTTCACACTGGCACCGATGATCGGTTCACCTGCTTCATCGCTTACTGTTCCCTTGATAACGCTCTGAGCCATCGCTCCCAGTGGGAACAAACAGAGCAGGAACAGAAACACTAACGGCTTTTGTAGTGATTTAAAATTCCACATAATTTAATTAATTAGTTAGGTAATTGTAAATTTATAATAATGTATAATTGTTTCCGATGCATTTTGGCACCCTTCTCAGGCACACATACAATCCGCGTGCAAAGATATTATAATTTTAACTAAACGACTTTCCAAAATGTAACACGGTTTTTGTAAAATGTAACAATCTATTAAAATGTTACACGGAATTGGGCATTTGTTACATCTAAACATTAAAAAAACAAAAGCCCCAGGAAGTTTTCTGTATAACTTCCGGGGGCATTTCAAACCAGGAAATCCTGGGATAACCGTCCGTCTTTAACGTACCGACCACTCGAAAAGACCTGCGGCATTATCCACTGGCAACGTCACCTCCAGGCGCAGAGCCTTGGTCCTCACGGGGTCGAAGTTCACGGTACAGGCAGTACCCTTGTCCGTCGGGTAACTGTCGGCACCACTGACGGGCAGCCACTGGCCCTGGGCATCCTGATAGAGGATCCGCCATGACTGCGGCACGCGGCATCCACCCCAGGGGCCGTCATCGTACCAATAGACGGTGGCACTCTGTACGGTGCTCTCCTGCGGGAACTCATAGCCCAGCCACTCGGTACAGTCCTTCTTCGGCCACCAGTGGGTATAGGGCACGCTACGGTCGTTCTCGTCCTTCGGCACCAGACGGTCGTTGATGGCAGAGAGGGCGGGCATGCTTTCCGACGAACTGCTCACCTTACTCTCCGAGGCCAGCGTGGCGGGTTGCGAGGGATTGGTGGCCTTCAGGTCCTGCGGCAGCCAGACACGCATCTTACCACTGCCACGGTGGCACCAGGCATAATAGGGAATGAGCGTCAGCGTCTGATCCGTCGTCGTCAGTTTGCCAGCCTTGTTGAAGTCGAGCGTCTGGGCATCGGTGATGAGCGTCAGAATCGGCGTTCCTGCAATCTCGCCCTTGCCCAGCGTGAAGGTAGGCTCCTGATTCACCAGGACACCCATGATATCAAATGAGTTGTCGGGATGCTCGGCACAATACACGAGCGGTCCGCGCTCCACGGAGATCATGCCACGGTCGGCCTCCACCTTATTATTCGCACGGACGGTACGGGGCTCCATGTCGAAATGGATCTGCACCCTGTCGCCCTTCTTCCACTTGCGGTCGATGGTGCAGTAGCCGTCGGCAGTAACACTGCCGACCACAGAACCATTGACGGTAATGGTGTAGCCGAGTCGTTTGCCGTCGGTGTATTGATAGAGGTTGGAGGGCACCACCTGATTCTTGACCCAGCCGGGAATGCGGATCTTCAGGGCAAACTGTCCGGCAGCGTTCTGGTCGATGGTCACGGTGATGTCACCGTTCCAGGGATATTCCGTCGTCTGACTCAAGGCCACTTTCTTGCCACCTACGGTCAGATTGCTCTTATTGGAAAGGAAGAGGTTCACATAGACGTTCTTGTCCTTCACGGCATAGATATAGCCGGGGAGTGAGGGGATGAAACGACAGATGTTACTCGGGCAGCAGGCACAGCCGAACCAGGCCTGACGCTGGTGCTGGCCCATCGACTCCAGGGGATTCGGGTAGAAGAAGCCATTGCCTTCGAGTGAGACACCGCTGATCAGACCGTTATAAAGCGTACGCTCCAACACATCGTAGTATTTCGACTCACCGTGGAGCAGGAACAGACGGTAGTTCACATAGACATTGCCGATGGCGGCACAGGTCTCACAGTAGGCGCTCATGTTGGGCAACTCATAATTGGCTCCGAATGCCTCGCCATTCGAGGTAGCACCGATACCGCCGGTGATATAGTATTTCTTCGTCACGATATTGTCCCAGATGGCATCGATGGCATGGATATAGTCCTGATCACCCGTCAGGGCAGCCACATCGGCCATGCCGGCGTACATATAAGCGGCACGGACAGCATGCCCCACGGCCTCATCCTGTTCGACAACGGGCTTATGAGCCTGAGAATACTCGTGTTTGATAGTCGTCTTGCCACGATAGTCGAGGAGATACTTGGCGAAGTCGATGTACTTCTTCTCACCTGTCACCAGGTAGAGACGAGCCATCGCCATCTCGGCAATCTGATGACCGGGAACGACACACATCTGCCCGGGATTGGGACCTACCTCACGGATGGCGCAGTCGGCATAGCGGCAGGCAATATCGAGAAACTTACGCTTGCCAGTAGCCTGATAGTATGCCACAGCACCCTCTACCATGTGACCGAGGTTATAGAGTTCGTGGGAGAGATCCTCATCCATCGACCAGCGCTTGTCGCCAGCCCACTCATGGGGATGCTGCGGGTTCTGCGTACGGGCGGTATAGAGATAGCCGTCAGGCTCCTGGGCAGAACCAATCACGTCGATGACAGAATCGCAATAAGCCTCCAGTTTCTTGTCGGGATAGGTCTGCAGGATATAGGCAGCACCCTCCAGCGTCTTGTAGGGATCAGTATCGTCGAAGGCCAGCCCTCCCACCTTGAACACCTTCGAGGGATCCTTCAGGTGCTCGGCGGCGTTCGAGAAGTTAGTGTAGCGGCCCGTCTCCTCACACTTCGAGAAGGCCAGGGGGATGGTGACCTGACGACTGGCCTCCAGCCGCTGGCCCCAGAACGTGCCCGGGGTGACTTTCACGCTGGTAAACGGCACGGGACTGATAGGATAACCCTTCTGTGCCACTGCGTGACCAAAGGGTAAAGCACAAACGATAAATGATAAAATGATCTTTTTCATATTGCTGTTATTTAGGTGTGTTTACTTATTTTCCTTTCCTTGGTAGATGATGAAGTCGCGTAGTTTCACCCACGATGTGTTGTCGCTGTAGGTGGTCTGATAGGCCCCGACACTCAGTTTGGGCGCACTCACTTCGATGGGTGAGCCGGGCATGTTAGTCCATGTCTCGCCATCCTTGCTGGTACGGGCGAAGAGCAGGTTGCCGCGGCGCTCGAACTGAAGGATGGGGTCAAAGTCGTCGCCTCTGTAGTTGGGGAACTGCTGACGGTCTTGACTGTTGAGGATGGTCAGCATGTTACCGCAGTTATAGAGCGGGAAGACGCCCAACTGATAATATTCAGAGGTGAGAACTGAGGGGTGAGAGGTGAGAGAAGCGATGAGGATGCCCCCCTCGTTATAGGGTTTGATGCTCCGTTCTGCCAGTCCTTCCATGTCGGTCAAGTGTGCCATCACGACGAAGTCACCCTCCACCTCTTGATATATAGTTCCACCATTCTTCAGCGGGTCGTCGTTGAAGGCGGCGGTGCCATCAGACAGTTTCACTTCGTCAACTTGCTCAAAGACGGGCTTCATGGTTGGTGACATTGTGAACTTGCTGTCGGGGTCGATCTCCTCGAAGTCATCGTCACCGAGGGAGGCCACGGGTGCAGTCTTACTGATTGTGTCGTAGTATGCCTTCACTTCCTGGGCGGTCACAGCCTGTGGAACGATGCTCAACTGACTGATGTAGCCCATGAAGTTGTTGGCACCTGAGCCATCGGCACCGATGGTGATATGGCCTTCAGGACGGATCATCAGGAAGTTGTTCTGCTCGTGGATGAGTTCACCATTCTGATAGACACGCTCCATCCAACCGTCGAAGGTGACGGTCCATAGTGTCCAGCGCCCCTCTGCGGCCTTGACGGCGTCAGGTGCCCCACAACTCTCGAACGAACCGTTGTGGTTGAGGATGCCCGCCTGGGGGTCAGTACCCAAACGGAACTCCGTCGTGGCCAAGTCGGCACGCGACGTTGACAGCGAGACGACTGTCGGGACTGGTCCCACCTTTGTCTGATAGACAAGGACGGAGATGGTGTATGGTGCATTGTAGCGGAAGTCTTCAGCCAGCGGTCGTCCGCTCTCCAGACGCTGCGTGCCGTTGAGGAACATGGCCCAACGACCGTCCTTCACTCGCATGCGAATGGGTTTGTTGGCCTTGAAAGGTCCCACTGCGGTGATGTCGAACGGTTCGGCAGCACCTCTGGTCGCGGCTATGGCAGTCGCGTTGAAATCGATCGTGGCAGAACTGCTGAGGCGTGCGGCTGGTTCCACGTCCTTCTGGTGCATACCAGGGTAGCCATCGTTACTCTCAATACTGGTCTCTGGCAGTTCGGGCGCATCCTGCCACACCTTGACGTTCCAGATGGCTGGCATGTGACCGTTCTTCTGGGTGTCGGTGATGGTGATACGGATATAGCGGGCCTTGACCTTACCCTTGTCAATCATCGGCGAGCCCTGCATGGTATTGTCGGTACGGTCGGCATAGAGCGTCCACGCCTGACCATCGAGCGAGGTCTCTATGCGATACTGGTAGAAGAAGGTGGCGTATTCGAACTGTGTCCACACCTCATTGAACCGCATGGGTTTGCCCAGGTCTATCTGTAGCCACTCGTCGTGTCGCTCCTTGCTGTCCCAGTTGCACCTGGCGGCTTTCCACAGCGTGGCATTGTTGTCATCGACGGCATATTCTGGACGGAACGAGTCGTCATACCATGATGATGCCGTCACCTTGGCTCCGAGTACCAGGTTCCTGGAAGTCTGAGGTTTGAAGACAGATACGTTGCGGGCATCATGCGTCGGCACCACGGGCAGGATGTTGCCGTTGGCGTCAAACGTCATCTCGTCGATGCACACCTGACGGTTGAAGCCATGAACGCTCCGCGGCAGGTTGTGGCGGTGATAGACGATATAGTATTTTCCCTCTACCTCGAGGATGGAGTGATGGCCGGGGCCGTGTACCGTCTGGTCGGCATTGGTCTCCAGGATGCAGCCCTTATATTCAAACGGTCCCATGGGGCCTACGGTCGATGTGGCATACTGCACGCGGTAGGTGTGGTCATGGCAGGAGCCTGACGAGTAGGTGAAATAATAGGTGCCGTTATGCTTGAAGACAAACGGTGCTTCGAAGATGTCCTTCAGTTCGGTGTTGGGAATGAGGCGCTTCTCAGAGAAGAACTCGTCGGCAGCAATCGGGAACGGGTTGTCTTCGCGCCAGTAACGGGCAGACCCTCCCTCTGGGTAATGACTCCCCTCCATTACAGGGAGGGGCTGGGGGTGGGTCTTCAGTTTCGCAACGCCGCATCCGAAGCCCTTATAGATGCCCCACGTCGTGAAATACAGATACTCCGAGCCGTCGTCGTCACGGAACAGTTGTGGATCAAGGGTGATGACATTATGCACATAGCGGTCAGGCACCATGACGGCATTGGCCTGACCCAAGATGTTCTTCCACGGACCGATGGGCGACGTACTCTCACCGATACTGATCATGCACGGCTCACAATAATAGTAGCGGAAAGTACCGTCAGGCTGCTGCACCACATCGGGTGCCCAGACCACCTCGGTGGTAGGCCAGTTCATGACGATGTTCTTCCAGTTGACGAAGTCCTTGCTCACCCATACCTGTGCCGGACCATAGCCGTTGCCTGTGCCGTCGGTGGTGGCATAGAGATAATAGGTATCGCCAAATTTCCTGATGGTAGGGTCGGCGAAGTAGCCTGGGATAAAAGGATTAGCCGCAGAAGGGGCGTTATAGGCCGTTTGCGAATAGTCATGGGGACAGGCACCTGGGTCTGCAACCACAGGAGCCAGTCCCCATGACAACAATGCGAGTGTTACTATATATTTCTTCATTGTTTTTATTGCTTTTTCATTATGATGACGAATCCGCCACCAGAGGCCATCTTGATACTGAGCGTGTCATCAGCCGTCACGGTGCGATGGCTGATGGCATAGTCTTCGGCGTTGTGGTTGGCGTTAATGCCATCAGTAACGATCGTGGCCTGATAAGTATCACCGGGACACAGGAAGTCGAGAGAGAGTTCGACTTCCCGTCCGTCCCAGTTTGTTTGCCCGCCTACATACCAGTCGCTACCGTTGCGGCGGGCAGTAATAATATATTTACCTAACTTACCTTGTATGATTTTCGTTTCGTCGAATGCGTCTGGAATACTGGTGATGATATCCACCGACTCTTGTTCCCGCTCATAGTTTGTTGGTGCGTCACAGAGCATGGTAAAGGGAGAATCATGCACCACGTAGCAGGCCAGTTGGTGACAGCGGGTACCCATCGACACGGGGTTCTGGTAGCAAATCACCCAGTTATCCTTCGTGCCGTTGCGCATGGCACCGGGTGTGAAATCGACCTGACCGGCCATCATACGGATAAAGGGGAAGGTGACATCGTACTTTGGCACATCCGTTTCCTTTGGTGTCCAGCGCGACTCCTCGAGGCCGAACACGCCCTCATAGTTCAGGATGTTCGGATAGGTACGGCTCATGCCTGTAGGCGCAAAATAGCCGTGATAGTCGAGGAAGAGTTTGTATTTCGCGCAGGTGCTGGCGATGCGCTCGGCCATCTCAACGCCCGTCTGGTCGTTACGATCCAGGAAATCCACCTTAAAGCCCTTGATGTCCATCTTGGCATACTGCTCACAGGTTTCAACCAGATGCTCATCCAACACATTAAACACCGTCCAGAGCACGATACCTACCCCACGCTGCTTCCCGTAGTCTATCAGCCCTTGCAGGTCGATGGCCTCGACGGGATGCAGGATGTCACCCTTTGAGGAGTCGTACCAGCCCTCATCGAGCACAACATAGGGAATATGGTTCTTGGCGGCGAAGTCGATATAATATTGATAGGTACGCGTGTTGATGCCCGCCTCGAAATCCACACCTTTCAGGTTCCAGTCGTTCCACCAGTCCCAAGCCACCTTACCGGGACATATCCAACTGGTATCGCCGATCTGATTAGGGGTGGCGAGGGCATAGACCAGATTGTTCACTGGCATCTCCGTATCCTGTTCCGTGATGGCCATCACGCGCCAGGGATAGGTCCTCGCCCCCGTGCTTTTGGCGATATAGTCCTCGGTATCCTCCACATAACTCATCCCCCGCCACTTGTAGTAGCCCATCTTCTTGGGGTACTTCGCGAAGGCGGCTTTTAGCCGACTGCCGTCGGCCTTGACAAACATACCAGGATAACTGCGGAGATCGCTCTCCAGGATGGTGACCTTCACGTCACCGCTCTGGATAGTGGTGGGCAGGAAAGCGTATTTGTCCTGCGCCCGACTCAGCAAGGTCTCGTCGTAGTAGTTCTGGAAGGCCATGGCGAAAGGTTTCTCGTCGTTGGTCGAATAGGCGAGCCACGCTTTACTATCCTCGGGGAAACAGAAATCCGCCGTTTCATCGGTGATGGTCGTCTCCTTCTTGTTCGTCGTATAGAAGCGGTAGGCCACGCCCTCGTCATAGGCTCTAACCTGCAGACCGAAGCCGCCGTCCATCCTCATGTCCAGTTGGCCATACGATATTGTGAACTCCTTTTGGCGATAGAACGGAGCGGAGATTGTTTCCGTTCTGTTCGTTTGCCTGGCACGCCCAAGCAAATGAACAGAGTTCAATCCTGCGTTCACGCAGACCACCTCCTTGCCAGCGTGGCTGACACGGATTGTGAGACCATCGCTCACCGTCACGACATTCTTGCCGTTGGGTGAGGCGACGGTATAGTCCTTGGCCGATATCTGACTGCCACCCGCCAAGAGTATGGTGGCCAGTGCTAATAGTTGTCTCTTCATACTTACTTCAATACATCTTTCAGTTGATTCGTCGCACGCTCAATCATATCCATCGTACCACTGCCGTCGCTGACGTAGCGGATCACCATGCCTGCATAGCCGATGGCCTTATTGGCCTTCTCGTTGCTCTCCGGCAACTGCTTGGCCTTCTCTAGCAGTTGCATCAGTTCGTCCATGTCCTCCAGTTCCGGCAGGTTACCCGGGCGCATCGTGTTGATGACGGCATTCAGGGCACCGGCGGCCTTGTCGATCTCCTCCTGCGTATATCGGTTCTCAGGGGCATCCATGTAGGGCTTCGTCTTCTCGTACTGGTCGGTCATACGGGCAAAACCGTGCTTGGCCCAGGGAGCATACTCCGGCACCTTCACGGCGAGGGCGTTCCAGGCCTGCTGCTCGTCGCTACGGCTCTGAGCGATCAACAGCAACTCGCGCAGTTGTGACTTATCCGGGGTTAGGGATGAGAGGTTAGAGGTTAGAGATATGTTGGGGTCTGTCTCCACGTTCATGCGGAAGTAGTGGGTCACGTGCTCGTCACCGGCGTAGTCGGGGATGAAGGTGCGTCCTCCGTAGGTAAGCGTATAGAGATGGGCATTGGCACCCATTCCCTCCTGAGCCCCGTTGAGCGTGATGTCACTCAGGTCGGATCTCACGTTGACGGTAGCCTCGTCCCAGTTCGTGATGCCTGTCGTGGCCATCACCAGCGGACCGTACATGAACGTCCCGGCCCACATCGGTGTGTATTCGGTCTTGCCGTCCTTCTCGTAGGCTGGAGCGGTCTCCATCTTATCGGGACCGAAGTCCAGGTGCTTGGTGAACGGCATCACCACCTCCACCACATCATTTTCCGTCCACTGGCGTGCGGGAATCTCCACATAACTGCTGGGCTGGTAGGTCTGGGCGACGCTCTTTCCATTAAGTTTCACGTCGAAGCCCTCGGTGGCCCAGTACGGCACGCGCAGTTTCATGGCGAACCGCTTATCGGTTATTGGATATTGGTTATTGTCCAAGATGCGGATGGTGGAGCGCTCGGCGGGCCAGAGGCACTCCTGCTGGATGATGACACCCTTCTGAGCCCAGTTGGCGGTGGTCGGCAGATAGAGGGCCACCCAGATGGTGTTGTCGTTCACGAAATAGGCAGCCTCCTGATATTTCACGTGGTTCTCCACACCTGTACCACCGCAACAGGTGGCCTGCGGTGTCTCATTGCCCCAGGGCTTCGAGGCATCGAGACCCACGGCATACTGATAGACCGTCTGGTACTCCTTGGGATTCACCGAACCGACAATCTGATTGTAGAGCACGCGCTCGTAGTAGTCCATATAGCGGGCATCGTCGGGGTTGAAGCAGTTCAGGTCCTTCGTCAGTTTCGCCAGGTTATAGGCACAGCAGGTCTCGTTGATCGTGGGCTCAGGATGCAACTCCCGTCCGCCCCAACTGGTGACGTTGGTGCACATGGAGGTGATCTGCGAGTAGGGCTGACGGAACATCTCACCGTTGCCCACGCCACCCATAGCATAGCGGTAGCGGCCCTGGATCATCGTCCAGAAGTTCTGGGCGAGGTTATAGTAGTAGGGATTGTTGTTGCCTCGGAAGGCGCGCAGGGCGCCTGTCACCATGGGGATATGCTGGTTGGCGTGGCGCGTACGGATGGCATCGATGTTCTTGGCCAGCGGGTCGAAGAAGGCTGGACTGTCGAAATACGTGGCCGCCTCCAGCAGACGGGCTTTCTCCTCGGCATTGCCTGTCATCTCCGAGAGACGGGCCAGCGACTCCGCCATGCCTCCCACCTCACCGGCGATGTACATGTTCCACATCTCGTAGCGGTTGCCGGGCTTGGCGCGGCGCTCGTCCTGCCGGCCGTCGCTCTTCACGTAGGTACGGTAGTGCAGGCGGTTCCACACCCACAGTCCCATGTCCTTGGCGATGAGCAGGGCCTTCTCGGCCGTGGCCTTGTCGTCGATATAGGTGGCGATGTCGATGAGGCCTGCCAACTGCTTATGTACGGAGTAATAGGGAGCCCACACCCAACTCTCATTGTTATAGGCGCGGTACATCTCTATCAGGGCGCAGTGCTGTGCGGGGATGGCGTTCAGATAGCCGTAGCCGTACTGTTCACAGTGTTGCTTATAGCGGTCGAAGTCGGCCCAGGTGCCCTGCATCTGCTTCAGTTCCTCCTCAGGGGCGAAGTCGCGCGCCTCCCAATAGCGGCCCAGTTCCTTGTTCCATACAAAGGTGCGCTCCTGGCACTCCCGCAGACCATTGACCATCTCGATGATGTTCCTACGAAGGACGGCCTTCTTAGCGGGGTCCTGACAACTGGCGAAGGCCATGGCCATGGCCGACATGTAGTGGCCGGAGCCGTGACCCTTCAGTTTCGTGGTCGGCGAGTCCCAGCCGTCAGCCTCGGGATAGCCCTCGGTGGAGAGACCGTAGGTGTCGCGGTAGTTATAGAGTTGCTGCTTCACGGGCAGACTGATCAACTGGTCGATGTCCAGGTCACGGTTCCACGTCAGACGGTTATCGCCGTCGATGCTCACCTCGTCGAGTGGCAGTGTTTCTGCCACGGGGATATTCGACGGTACGGCATACGCTCCCTCAGTCACCGTCACCTCTGCTGAGACGGGATAGCCGTTCGGCGTGGTATTGTCGCCGAGGATCATTCCGCGTACCTTATATATATTACCTACGGGATTGATGGCGGGGTTGGCCTCGGCGTTCTCCGTAGCCTCCGAGGCGTTGAGCCACTTCACCTGTCGGTACTCGCCCTTGCCGTCGCTGTAGTTCACCCACAACTGATAGGGCAGTCTCGGGGCGTTGCCTACAGGTACTGTCACGCTGACGGTTTCCACGCTCTTAATGGAGCGGTAGTCCTTGGCCGTCGCGGTGGTGAAGAGCCCTGCGGCCAACATGCCTATTAGAACACATCTTTTCATATCGTTTTGTGTTTATTTTCGTTTTCGCTGCAAAGTTAAGAAAGAAATGTCGAAGCCGATGAAACTATCGTCTAAAGTAATGGTAATATCGTCTAAAACTCACTGTTTTCCAAGCTTTTGGACGATTGTTGCATCTTCTTGGACGATTCTTTTATCCCGTCCCGCTAATAATCCGTAACTTTGCACCACAATTCGAATTTTAACTAATATAATTATATGTATCACAAATTAAATGAACCTAAAAAACAAACTGGTATGAAGAAACAATTTCTTTGTTTGCTTCTGTTGGCTTGTGGTGGTGTGACCGCCATGGCAGCAGAAGCCGTATCGAAGGACGTCGCTGAGGTCACTCAGCAGGGCGTCGTTGTGAAGGGTGTTATCAAGGACGCCAAGGGTGAGCCGATTATCGGTGCCACGGTGACCGAGAAAGGCACCAAGAACGCAACGGTTACCGATTTCGACGGTAACTACTCTCTGTCAGTCTCGAGCCGCAACGCCGTGCTCGTCGTCAGCTACATCGGCTACAACACCCAAGAGGTGAAGGCCGGCAGCAACGTGACGCTCGTAGAAGACAATGCCCTGCTCAATGAGGTGGTGGTCATTGGTTATGGTACGCAGCGCAAGGGTGACATCACCTCTGCCATCACCAGCGTGAAGTCAGAGGACTTCGCCCAGGGTAACATCCGCGACGCCGGTGATCTGATCAAAGGTAAGGTGGCCGGTCTGACCATTGCCAACGGCTCTGGTGACCCGAACGCCGCTTCTTCCATCCGTCTGCGTGGTATCATCTCTCTCGAAGGCGGTAACTCCCCGCTCGTGCTCGTCGATGGTCTGGAGGGCGGCCTCAATACCGTGGCTCCTGAGAACATTGAGAGTATCGACGTGCTGAAGGATGCTTCTGCTGCTGCTATCTATGGTAC
Organism: Prevotella sp.; assembly: GCA_017430675.1. The sequence goes on along the minus strand of JAFRMM010000157.1, from coordinate 35,455 downwards.
GCGCGGTGCTGCCGGTGTGATCATCATCACCACCAAGGCCGGCAAGCGCGAGTCGAAGACAACCGCCAACTACAGCGGCTATGTCTCCCTGTCGTCTTTCGGCAAGAAACTCGATATGATGGACGGCAGTGATATCCGTGCCGGTAAGACCAACTACACCGACCGTGGCTACGACACCGACTGGCTCGACGCCGTAACCCGCACAGCCTTCACCCACAACCACAACGTGAATATCAGCGGCGGTAACAAGAGCACCAGTTACAATGCCGACTTTACCTACCGCGACCAGCAGGGTGTGTTCATCAACACCTATGGTAAGGAGATGCACTTCAACGGCGGTCTCAGCCACTGGATGTTCAACGACATGCTGAAACTGCAGTTCAACGTTCTGAAGCGCTGGCACGAGAACGGTCCTGTAGATGCTGCCGGACAGATGGTGTACCGCCAGGCCCTGATGCGTAACCCCACCGAGCCTATCTACGGCGAGGACGGCTCTTACTATGAGAACTTCGGTATCAACTACTACTACAACCCCGTTGGCATCCTGAACGAGCACACCGGCGAGTACAAGACGGAGACCACCCGCCTGACCGGTAACATCACCCTGGAGCCCATCAAGGGCTGGCAGACCAACCTGATGCTCAGCACCGAGCGCTACAATGCTCATGACGAGGGCTACTATACCTCAGAATACTATGGCCAGAAGGCAGAATACCTTACGGGCTATGCCTATCACAGTTATGCCTACAACAAGACCGACAACCTGGAACTGACCTCTACCTATAAGCACCAGTGGGGCGACCACCGCTTCGAGGCCCTCGTCGGTTACAGTTATCAGTACAGCGTTGACGAGAGTTTCTACGCCAACAACACCAACTTCCTGAACGACTTCTTCGAGTACAACAACATGGGTGTCGGTCAGTATCTGAAGGAAGGTAAGGCTGGACTCGGTTCCGGTAAGAGCGATGACAAACTGATCGGTTTCTTCGGACGTATCAGTTACGGCTTCAGCGACAAGTACAACGTGCTGCTCTCCATGCGCCGTGAGGGTTCTTCCAAGTTTGGTGAGAACAATAAGTGGGGTTCCTTCCCCTCAGCCTCTCTCGGATGGACCATCTCGAAGGAGAAGTTCATGGAGGGCACGCGCTCTTGGCTCGACAACCTGAAACTGCGTGCCGGTTTCGGTGTGACGGGTGTCATCCCCGGAGCCCGTTACCTCTCTCTGACCACCTGGGCGCTCGGCTCTCCCTACTATTATGACAACGGCATCTGGAAACAGGGCCTGAAGGTAGACCAGAACCCGAATCCCGACTTGAAGTGGGAGAAATCGACGGAGTACAATGTCGGTCTCGACTTTGCTGTGCTCGGCGACCGCATCTGGGGTAGCATTGATGTTTATCGCAAGAAGACCGTCGACATGCTTTGGATGTATGATGTTCCAGTGCCCCCCAACCTTTACCCGCAGACGATGGCCAATGTCGGTGAGATGCGCAACCAGGGTATCGAGGTGGCCATCAACGCCATCCCCTACCGCACGAAGGACTTCGAGTGGAAGACCACAGCTACCTTCTCACACAATGCCACGAAACTGCTGAGCCTGAGCAACGACCTCTACGAGACTGCCAACGAGCACGACCAGGCCTGGTTGGGTGAGCCTATCTCGCTCTCTACCCAGCGCATGGAGGTAGGCAAGCCCCTCGGACAGTGGTTCGGACTGAAGTCAGTCGGTGTCAGCGAGAACGGCCTCTGGCTCATCGAGAACCCGACCACGGGAGCCATTGAGGAGTTCAACGACAACATGCTGACCGATAAGGAGACCTACTATCAGTATCTGGGCAATGCCATTCCGAAAGTATATGTCGGTTGGAGCAATACCCTGCGCTATAAGAACTTCGACCTGAACATGCAGTTCACCGGACAGTTCGGCTTCAAGATCCTGAACGAGGCCCGCGCCTACTATCAAAACAACGCTGTGACCTACAACCGTTTGAAGGATGCCGCTGAGGCTCCCTTCGGTGACGGCAATGTGCTGAAGCCCGCCCAGAAGCAGACCTTCGTGAGTTACTACCTGAGCAATGGTAACTTCTTTAAACTCTCTAACCTCACGTTAGGCTACAATGTACCGCTGAAGGAGAACAAGTATATCAAGGCCGCACGCGTCTATCTGTCTGCCGACAACGTGTTCACCATCACTGCTTACAACGGACTTGATCCTGAATTGACCAACAGCGACCCAACCTACTCTGGTATCGACAGTCGTGACAAGTATCCCTCGATCCACACCTATACTTTTGGATTGAACGTAACATTCTAAAGGCAAAAAAGTAAAAAGTAAAAAGGTTAGAATATGAAAGCAATATATAATAAATTCGTAGTTTCCGCTATGGTGGGTGCCGCAGGCCTGACCATTGCCGGATGTACAGACCTCGACGAGACCATCTACTCGCAGTTGGCTTCCGAGAAATATGAGTTTACCGATGCCGACCTTGAAGCCACCATTGCTCCCGTTTATAGTAGTTTGCGTACAGTATATTGGGGATGGTTCGGCATGGCCGACATTATGGATGAGAGTTCCGATGTGTGGGGCATCCCTAACCGTATCGGTATTGGTTGGGGCGACCTCTACATCTCCATGCACAAGCACGAGTTCAACTCGGGTATTGGACACTTTGAAGAGAACTGGAAGAACAACTACGCTGGTGTGAATGCCTGTAACCAGATTCTGGCCAATGAGCAGGTGGCCAGCAGCGAACTGATAAAGGCTCAGGTACGTGCCTATCGCGCCATGTACTATTACAACCTGTTCGATCTGTTCCGCAATATCCCCCTCGACACCACGTTCGTACACCCCGACGGTTGGACGCCTGACCAGGCCGATCCTCAGGTGACCTACAACTGGATTGAGAGCGAACTGAAGGACGTAGCAGAGCAGTGCGGTGAGGATGTGTCACTGGGCAAACTCAGCAAGTATGCTGCCTATATGCAACTGGCCAAACTCTACCTGAACCACGACGCATGGTTCCCCAATGCCAAGGATCCCTCATACTATCAGAAGTGTATCGATGCCCTCGACGTAATCATCAACTCGGGCAAGTTCTCCCTGGCCGCCAACTACAGCGATAACTTCCTAGAGGACATCTCCAACTCACCCGAGATCATCTTCGGTATCGTATTCGAGAACAAGTATGCCGGCGGTAACTTTATGGCCAACCTCTGGATCCACAATGCCGGCCGCGCCCGCTGGAACTTCTCGGGTTGGGCAACTGGTGGTGGCGTGGTCTATCCACAGTTCCTTGACATCTACGAGGAGGGTGATACCCGTCTGGAGAATACCTGGACTGGCGGTCCGCAGTATGCCCTCGACGGCAGTCCCATCTACCTCGACGGCGAGCCACTCGACTACACCCGCGAACTGCACAGCATCGACAACCCTGGCTGCTATCCCATGGAGAGTTGGCGTCTGGTGAAGTATGAGATTCTGAGCGGTGACTTCGGTTCGAGTTACGACGACGTGCCCTACTACCGCTATGCTGATGCCTTGCTGATGAAGGCTGAGTGCCTGCTCCGTCTGGGCGGCTACAACGGTGAGACAGAGGATGACGCTGCAGTCCTGGTGACTCAGGTGCGTTCCCGTAACTTCAAGGCCGATCCATCGAAGGCACGTGTGACAGCATCGCAGTTGAAGGGTGGCAGTAAGTACAACTACGGACACCGTGAGAATACTGGAGAACTGGGTGGTGAGGACCACTGGGTAGAGAACTACCAGGGTGGCGACGACATTGAACTCGGTGGACTGCTTGATGAACTGGGACGTGAGTTTGTCTGTGAGGCACACCGTCGCGACGATATCATCCGCTTCACCATCAAGGGCTCGAATATGAACGTGTATTGTGGCAAGTCGTGGTTCTGCAAAGATCCCGAGGCCGACCGCCATACCGACATCTTCCCAATCCCACAGATGGCACTGGATGGTAACCCCAAACTGAAACAAAACCCTGGTTATACAGCAGCAAATTAATTAAGAATTAAGAGTTAAGAATTATGAAAAAGAACATAATATATATAGCAATGGCTTGCCTCGCCCTGGGCTTCACCGCTTGTAGCGACGATCCCGAGGATGCAGTCGAGAAGCACGTATATGGGCCAGATGACGCACCGTATCTCCGTACTGACCTTGATGCCACTATAGCAGTAAATGCAGAGTTCCGCAAGGGGCACGTGGCTCCCAAGATCATCAAACTGAAGGACTATGCTGAGCAGATTCAGATCAAAATGAAGATGACAGTTGATGATATGCTGGCAAAGTTGGAAACGGGGGAGGTTGTTTTCTATAACATCAATCCTGCCCGTGGCATTTGGAACAAGGCTGCTGCGACTAAAGGTAGTAACGGCTGGTGGTATAATACTGCAGGTGTTGTTTCTGATGCAACTAATGGTATTGCCAGTATTGAACTTGACAAGTCAGCAAAAGCACTTATTTTAAGTGTGCCCGAAGAGTCAGCTGCAGGCGTGTCCGTCGCCGCTAACGTGGGATTTGCTGTCAACAATGGTAAGGACTATGACAACTATATTCGCTTCAATGTCAGTTTTGCCGTGACCGATCCAGGAACCATCATTTGCAACATCACAATTCCAGAAGGTGACTATGCTTCCTATGAGTTGGAGTTTGAGTCGTGTGAGGCCGCTATTTCGGCTGTATTTGGCATGACAGTGGCAGAATTTTGCAGCGAGGTTTCTGATACAGGTAATGATATCGCTATGTATATAGTGGATGATGCAGGCAATTGGAACACGAGTGCAGATTATACAGCCAATGGCATCGGATACTGGTGTGAGGCTGATGGCACTGTACGCGGATGGGGCGACGGCTGTGCTTACTTTATCGAGACTCATGCAGAAGATAAGACTGTTGGAATTGGCCGTTATCCTGGTCTTGCTTCCGGTACCGAGTACAAAGTCCACTTTGTCTATGTCAGTAAGAGTGATGCTAGCAAGTTTATTGAGTTCGTGATAAATGCAACATTAGAATAATTATTAACTCCGAAGGTGCAAAGCCTTAGCTAAGAGGTTTTGCATCTTCAATAAAATTAAATCGAAATGAAAAAATGTTCTTGTTTTTTAGTTTTGAGCCTTCTTTTATCATTGCTTGGCTCAGTTAGTGTAATGGCAGAAACGCCAGATATGCAAAATACGACGAGTTCTCCTACGCTTAATATTCATTTTTCTAGTGCTGTTGGGAATATATCAACCATTCATGTCTCAACGCCCGCTTACAAAAATGTGATTATCAACTCCAGCTATGGCAACATTTCAATAGAGAATTATCTCTATTTTAGCGGTATCCTTCTTGATTGCACGGTGAATCTGTCTGGCAGTTCCTCTTCATCGAAAAAGGCCGAAGTATACTGCACAGATGCCAGCTTCTATACGACCTATACGTTCAGTGGATCAAGCGTTCATATCTACGAGTTCATACCACTACCCTCTCATAGTACAACAGATGTCTATATCAATATTACTAACGCATTTTAATAAAGTATGAAAAATATAATAAGATTTATTGCCATGACTTTCGTATTGCTTATGGCAAATGTGTCCACTGCAAGCGCAGAGACAAATGAAATATCATCTTCACCTGTTCTCACGATGAACATATATGCGCCTGATGGGACATGCCTCGATTTCTTTAGACCTGCCACTACCACTGTAGAATTTAATGGATTTACTTCTAAACAAGTGAAACTGACAAGTTATACTTTCAGCGGCGGTATCTATTTTGAGATAGGAGTAGACGTTCCATATAACGGAACTATTCAAGTCTTTGGAACAGGTTGGACATTAATTCATTCCCAAACATTGAATTCAGGAACAAACCTTGTTAGTTTCTTTATCCCGATGTCAGCAAATGTTAGCAAGACAATCACTATAGGAATTTATTAATATGAAGAATATAAGCAGACTAATGAGCAAGAGCGCCCTTGTTGCGCTCTTCGCTCTCGGACTGTCCGCATGTTCGAGTGATGACGATGTCATCGTGGGCAACATCTCTATTGCGGAAAGTGAATTGAACAAGACCGTAGAATGGGACGAGGTGGAGAGTAGCATTACCTTCACGGCCAACAGCGACTGGTCGGCCTCAGTGAGCGACGTGACCACCCGTGCCGCCAATACGAAGATCGACTGGCTGACCCTGACCGTGAACACGGGAAAGGCCGGTGAAGTGAAGATGCCGTTCTACATCAAGGAGAACAACTCTGAGTTCTACCGCGACGCACAGATCGAGATTAAGTGTGGCGACAAGACCTCGGTGATCAACGTACACCAGAACCAGAACCCCGATGCCGTCCACACGATGGACCGCTCGCAGGTACAGAACTTCGACAAGTACATCTGCCCGGGTGCCTGGAACGAGGGCTTTGAGCGCGGTGTCGATTACATGCTGCGCGACGATGCCAAGTGGTCGTTCTGGCGCATGAAGCAGAGTGAGCACTTCTTCGTGTTCTGGGAGCCGGGCTTCGGCTACGATCCCAATGGCAGCGACGTGCCCGCCGCCCTGCGCGTGAATATCGATGACCTGCTGCAGAAGGCCGAGCAGTTCTATACCACCAACGTGGAGAAACTGAAGATGGTCACCGTTGGCCAGGGCAAGAGCCAGCTCGACAAGTACAAGATGCAGATTTACCTGCTCTATCAGCAGGACTGGTTGGCTACAGGCTCAGGCTATGACAACACTATCGGTGCTCTCTGGGTGAACCCAAGCACTTGTCAGCCCGTTGGCTCTACCATTGGTCATGAGATCGGTCACTCTTTCCAGTATCAGGTAGGTTGTGACAAACTGCTCAATGGCGAGGCTGAGGAGACCGACTACGGTATGAACGGCGGCTTCCGCTACGGCTTCGGCCCGAACGGTGAAGGCGGCTGCGCCTACTGGGAGCAGTGCGCTCAGTGGCAGTCGTTCCAGGACTATCCTGAGGAGTGCTTCACGCAGGAGGTTCATCCCTCGGTATGGCTCCGCAACCACCACCGCCACTTCAACCACGAGTTCATGCGCTATGCCTCTTATTGGCTGCCCTACTACCTGACACAGAAGCACGGCATCGAGGCTTACGGCCGCATCTGGCGCGAGTCCGTATTCCCCGAGGATCCCATTGAGACCTATGCCCGTCTGTTCTGTAGCAATGATATGGAGAAGTTCTATGACGAGTACTATGACTATGCCGCCCGTGCCGTGAACTACGACTTCGATGCCGTACACCAGTACCTCGGCTACAACCCCGGTGCTGCCAACTACTCAACGAACATGCTGCCGAAGGACGGTGGCTTCCAGCCCACCTACGACAACTGTCCGGGTACGACGGGCTTCAATGCCATCGCCCTGAACGTGCCCGCCGCAGGTACCAAGGTGAAGGCCGACCTGAAGGCTGTGGCTCCGGGTAGCGCACTCGTTGACGGTGACGCAGGTAAGGTGGTCAACGGCGACGGTGTCGCCATCGGCAATGTCACGACCTACAACCAGCAGTCGAACACCTCTTCAGCCTACCGCATCGGCTTCGTGGCCATCGGTGGCGACAAGGCTACCTACGGCACGATGGTCAAGGGCCAGGATGCCGTCGCAGAGATGGAGGTGCCCGCAGGTACCGAGAAACTCTACCTCGTGGTAGTAGCCACTCCGACGGACTATCAGCGTCAGGGCTGGGACGAGGACGAGACCAACGACCAGCAGTGGCCTTACAACGTGAAGTTTGAGAACACGGGTGTGAAGGGCTTCGTGGAGATCCCCGCCGGTGATCCTGAGAGCGTCACAGTGCCCACCGCCGTCGTCAACGGACTCGATGCCGCCAACGACACCTGGCTCGACCTGAGTTACAACCTGTTGGAGAACGGTCAGTTCGAGGCCATCGCCAAGGCCTTCAAGATGCAGCCCGCCGAGATCGTGAACGCCATCATCCCGCGTGGCGAAGAGGCCGTGGCTCCCGCTGAGGGCAAGATCGCCTTCGGTCTGACACAGCCCGACGGCAGCGTCTCCTACGACTACTCCGCTAACGGCATCGGCTTCTGGATGACCGCCCAGGGTGCACAGACCTGGTGGGGCGAGAACCACGCCTTCTACTTCGAGTACGACAATGCCTACACGCTGAACATCGGTCACCTGCCCCCGGATCCCGAGGCAGCAACCAATGCCGTGAACCCCGGTGACGTGCTCACCTGCAAGCCGACCCTGATCTACACCAAGGACGGCAAGGAGTACACCGCCGTGATTCCTATCGAACTACACTTCTAATTAATATTTTAAGAAGGGACGAAGACAAATTGTCCTCGTCCCTTCTTCATAAAGTATTTAAACAAAATGCAATACATGAAAAAATATATAATCTATATCTTCTGTTCACTCATCATCTTTTCATGCAAGGATAATGAGGAAAACAATAACATGAAAGTCATATATTACCAAGATTCTTCTTACCATCATATTGAATCACTTGTTGGAACTTTAAAATATAACGAAACGGAGTCTTCATGGATTATAAATCCCAATCGGGATTATACTAATCCATTTAATGCAGGACAAGATGAAACGGGGGCTACTCTCATTATTGAGAATGCGGATGATTCATATATACAATTGAAAGATAAAAATGTTATAATAAGTGGGAAATACAAACAACTATACTCCAAAATATACGACACTCAAATAGAAACAAGAATTGACTACTATGCTCTTACTATTGAAAACATAGAGGCTTTTAATGAAACAAAAACTCGGGCTGCTAAGACGAATCAAGATAAGTGAACTACACTTCTAACCGCGTTTTTTAGGTTAATTGGTTAGTAGCCGGAGGGGGCGGGCACATCAGTGTCCGCCCCCAATTCGTTATCCTACGGCCCGAATGGTCAGACAGGAGGCCTTCCTGCAATAGATGTCTTACTCACTTTTTAACCCGCACTTCTTACACTTCCCACGCCCAACTATTGTTGCGTTAGGTGTCAGAAGTGTAAGAATAGACGATTATTGTATCATTTTGGACGATTGTGGCAGTGCATAACGACAATAAGCCCTACCTTTGCAGCCGGAAATCAATGATAACAATGACAACAAACGACAACAAACTGACCGTTAGTACAAGGAAGAGGCTGCTACTCTTTAGTCTATCCGTCGTGCTGATGGCCGCCTGTTCATCGGAGGGTGACCTGCCAGAGCCGAAGCCCGTGACACCTGCTACGCCGGAGATACCGACGGAGCAAAAGGACACTGTGAAGCCCGCAGAGCCGGCGCCCGAACAGCCCACGACCACCTATCCCGCGAAATACTGTGTGGCACGGATGGACATCACCGTAGACGGCAATATGGCCATCACCAGCAAGGACAAGGCCGACTATCGCGGCTGTATGATCAAGATTGAGAGCGACACCGCCGTATGGAACTACGAGGGGCGGGGCCGCATCCGTGGACGCGGCAACTCCACCTGGGAGTGGTATCCGAAGAAGCCCTACCGCCTGAAACTCGACGAAAAGGCAGAAATTCTCGGACTGGCTGCCGACAAGGACTGGGTGCTGCTGGCCAACTACCGTGACCCGACGCACCTGATGAACACCTTCGTCTTCGGGATGGGCGAGGGACTCGGCATCCCCTACCCCAACCATACCCGTTATGTGGAACTGACCGTCAACGGCGACTACAAGGGACTCTACCAACTCACCGAACAGGTGGAGCAGGGTAAGAACCGCGTAAATATCGACAAGAACGAGGGTCTTCTGATTGCACTCGACGTGGATGACGGCCCAGGAGAATCTCCTGGCGCAGGAGATAACTTCTGGTCAAAGATCTACAGGATGCCCGTGTGCGTGAAATCTGGCAATGACGACGCTGCCCGTGAAGAACTCTCCACCTTGGAATCCGTTATCCAAAGCCACGATTATGACGCTTTGGCAAAAATGATGAACATCCCCGTGATGATCGACTACCTGCTCATCCAGGAGTTTATCTATAATGTGGAGGTGGCCGCCCCGCGCAGCATCTTCATCCATAAGGATGCAGGCGAGGGCGCGAAATGGACCTACGGTCCGCTCTGGGACTTCGATGCCGGCTTCGACTTCGACTGGGGACAGATGACGACAGGCCATCAGTTCTTCAGCGACTATCGTGAGACAGTGCTCGGTACCGATCCCGCCCGACACGTCAGCAACTACACCTACACGTCGAGTTTCTTCACCGACATGTGGAAGAACCGGCAGTTCGTCAGTGAGGTGAAAGCCCGCTGGAAGCAGATACGCCCCCGTATCATGGCGGAGTTCTGGCCCGAGGCCAAGAAGTATGCCGAGGCCTGTGCCGAGGCGATGGAGCGCGACGCCCAGCGGTGGCCCATCGACAAGCAGTACCAGACGGAGATCAACCGTATGGAGAAATGGCTGAACAGCCGCACCATCTATATGGACAATATCGTCAGCGGGTACCCCGCAGGAGAGTAAGAACACAAATTGATAATGGCAGTATGATGAATAGAATCGTTGTTTTGATGTTAGTAGCATGTGCATGGCTCAATCAGATGCAGGCACAGAAGAGAATCTACATCCCCGAGGACCTGCGGGGGATGGACCTCAAGGCAGATACCTCGCAATGGAGTTTCAAACGGAGCGTCGAGACCGACGACCTCATCTTCATGTGGGAGCGTGGTTTCGGACAGCACACCAGCAACCCGCCCATGCTCGACGGTCACCCCATGCAGTTCAACCTCACAAACCTGTGCGACCGTGTGCAGTCGTTCTACACCTTCTTCCGCGACACCCTCGGCTTTGTGAAGAACGACCAAAGCCCCCAATCCAAGGCCGACCAGTATAAGATGATGGTCATGGTGATGTACTCCCTCGACGGTACGGCCTACGGCGGCACCTACGACAACTACATCGGTGCCCTCTGGGTGGCGCCCAACCGCATCCAGGATACGAAGATGAACTGCATGGCCCACGAACTGGGTCACTCCTTCCAACTCCAGATACCAGCCGACTCGGTGGGCGATGCCTGGGGCGGTAGCGGTTTCTTCGAGATGACCTCGCAATGGATGCTCTGGCAGGTGAACCCCGACTGGCTCACCGACGAGAACTACCACTTCGAGGCCTTCAAGCAACTCACCCATAAGGCCTACCTACATCTGGAGAACATCTACCACTCGCCCTACGTCATCCAATGGTGGAGCGACCTGCACGGCCGGAAGTCGATAGCCGAACTCTATCGGCAGGGCAGGATAGGCGAGGACCCCGTGATGACCTATAAACGCATGTACGGTCTCTCGCAGGATGAATTCAACCGCGAGATGCTGCGCGGTTATCAGCACTTAGTGAACTTCGACTTCAAGCATGCCCGTAAGGAGACACGGAAGTATGCCTGCACCTTTAATACAGAACTGACCCACGGTGACGGCTCATACAGGGTTGGCGGCGGCAACAGGCCCAAGCACTTCCCCGAAGAGTACGGTTTCAATGCCATCCTGCTCGACAGTCTGGTGGATATCCAGAAACCCGTCAAAGTAGAAGTTCGTGGCATGAGCAATCTCCATGCTCTGACTGGCATCACCACCGATGATGAAGAAATCTACAGCGACATCAATGCCGAGCACTTCGAAGTGCCGGCAGGCAAAACGCTGAAACATCTCTATCTGATTGTGATGGGAGCCCCCGAGGAGCACTACATGATTCCCATGCCCAGCGAGGAGAACCCCGAGCCGCCGAAGGCCGAACTCGAAGACTTCCCCTACGAGTTCTGGGTCAGCAATCCTTAAGCCTGACGGTGCTTGTCGAACTTGTGGAGGATGAAGTTAAAGGCCTCCAGTCCGAAGAGCACCAGCACGGTGGCGGCGGCGGAGAGAACATACAAGCCACCTCCACAGGCCAGACCGATGGCGGCCGTCACCCACAGGCCGGCAGCCGTCGTCAGTCCGCGCACGGCATTCTCACTCTTCTGGAAGATGATCGTACCCGCACCGATGAAACCGATGCCGCTGACGACCTGGGCTGCCACGCGTGACACGTCCCAACGGTGCTCCGCCGTCGTCATCACCCCCTCGAAGCCATAGGCCGACACAATCATGAACAGGGCCGAACCAAGTGCTACGAGGAAGTGCGTGCGGAATCCCGCCTCCTTCGCCCGGTATTCCCGTTCCAGACCAATCGCACCGCCCAGCAGTGCCGCCACAAATATACGGAGCACAAACTCCCAAGTCATCTCATCCATCATCGAATTGTTCTTATGTCGTCTGCAAAGGTAAGCATATTCTTTTAAACAACCAAAGGATTTGGGGAAAGAATCCATTCAACGAGTTCCTCATGCCCATGCTTGTTTATCGCTTCAGCCACATTCCAAATCAATAGCGTTAATTATCATTAATTCTGTAGGCTTGGACTTGGATTATTAAAGATGATTTGCTTATTTTGCATGTCATAAAACATGTGATGAATGAGACGAGTCTTACTACTAACCATATCATTCTTACTCCTGACCCTGCCATCGCAGGGCAAGGACGACTACCGCTACCGTAACATCACGATGAACGATGGACTGGCCGCCAATGCCGTGCGTAACATTGAGCAGGACAAGTACGGCTTCATGTGGTTCGGCACCGACAACGGTCTCTGCCGATACGATGGTGTTCTGGTGCAGACCTATCGCATCGCGGAACTGGGCATGAACCAGTACATTTCGGCGCTGCTGACATACGAGGGAGTTGTCTATGCCGGCACGGAGAATGGCGTCTATCGCCTGAGGAGAGAGGCTGGTTCCACGGAGATGCAGTTTACCAGACTGCCAATGGACATCCACTCGACGGTGACACATCTCTCAGTAGATAAGCAGGGAAACCTGTGGGTGGCCACGATGGGAGACGGCGTGTGGCGATACGCCCTGAGGATGGGACAGGCAAAGCAGTATCAACTGAAGACAGACTACAAAGGAGTGGCCGATATACTCATTGACAACGCCAACCAGATCTGGACCATCACAAACTGGGGCTCTCCGGCCATCCTGCGGCTGAACCGTCTGCATGACCAGTTCGAACCCGTCAGCATCAGTTACGACGGCCAGCCGGCTTCGCCGTCTGGTGTGCCCAAAGACTACGGTGGACTGCGGATGCTGCAGACCCGCGACGGACAGATCTGGGTCGGCACCTGGGAGGACGGTCTGCTGCTGATGCACAGTGACGGACGATTGGAGCAGGTGCTAAATCCTGCCCAGACAAAGGTAGGCAACCATATCCATACGCTTTTCCAGCGCAGTGACGACTGCCTCTGCATCGGCTGTGACGACGGCGTGATCAGCCTGAACCCGAAGACACGGGAGTGGACATGGCTCATCGACGACCTGCAGATGCAACATAACAAGCAGAGTGACCGTTTCGTGTATGCCATCACCAGTGATACGGAGGGCGGTCTGTGGATCGGCACGTTCTATGGCGGTGTACACTATATCTCTCCCGTGGGCAAACGCTTCGAGGCCTTCTCCATCGAGACGGGACTGCGGGGCAACGTCATCTCACGGTTCTGTGAAGACAAGTACGGCCGTATCTGGATAGCCAGCGACGACGGCGGCTTGATGTGCTACGACCCGAAGGCCAGACAGTTCAGGGACTATCCACATCAGGACGTACTGTCGCAACAGAACACCCATGCCCTCTGTTTCAACGGCGACGAACTGTGGATAGGTACCTATACCAACGGTGTACAGGTGCTGAACATCGAGACGGGCACACTGCGCCAATACACGCAGACACAGGATCCTCACTCGCTCGACAACGCCAGTTGCTATGCTCTCTATACCGACATACGCGGTTGGACATGGGTGGGTACGATGGACGGTCTGAACTTCTACAACCGTACGGAGAACAGTTTCGAACATATCGGCAAGACGGATGCGATGGTCATCGACATCGACGAAGACTGGAAAACAGGTCTGTGGATCTCCACTCAAGGCAACGGTCTGTGGCGCTATGGCGTGAGGGACAAGCAACTTAAGCAATACCGGCATAACGACAAAGACAAGTATTCACTGCCCAGCGACCAGGTAAACTGTGCGCTGGTAGATGAGAGAGGGCGGCTGTGGATAGGCACGCTCGGCGGACTGTGCCGCTACGACACGAAACGGGATTGCTTTGATCGCATCTCCCTTGAAGTGCCCAGTCACAACATCATGGACATCATCGAAGACAATGGGGCCCTGTGGCTCTCGACGGAGCGAGGTATCGTGAGATATGAGCCAGGAGCAGACGACATGAAAGTGGAAGACGAAACACTGACACGCCCGCAGGCACAGCGCTTCACACTTTACGACGGACTCGTCAGCGAACAGTTTCAGCCGAATGCCGGCTTGAAAGCCAGCGACGGACGCATCTACTTCGGCAGCACCAGCGGCTTCAATGCCTTCTACCCCTACCAGATTAAGGCCAACACGGTGATGCCGCCCGTGTATATCACCGCCATGGGTATCCTGAACCGTGAGGAGCAGACCGCCACAGGACTGCCCCTCGACCTCTCACATACTAAGGAACTGACGCTCGGCTACGATGATGCCAGGATGGTGACCTTCTCGTTCGCCTCACTGAGTTACTGTTCGCCGGAAAAGAACCAGTATGCCTACATGATGGAGGGTTTCGACCGCGACTGGAACTACATCGGCAACCAGAGCCGTGCCACCTATACGAACCTGCCCGCGGGTACCTATACCTTCCGTGTGAAGGCCACGAACAACGATGGGGTGTGGAGCGACCGCGAGGCAGCACTGAAGATAGTGGTGCATCCGCCCTTCTGGTGGAGTTGGTATGCCAAGGTCTTCTATCTCCTGCTGTTAGGAGTGCTCATCTGGCAATACGTGCACTTCCGCCTGAAACGGGCCGAACGCCAGCACCAGCGGGAGATGCTGCGACTGAACGAGGAAAAGGAAAAGGAAGTGCGCGAGGCCCGTCTGAAGTTCTTCACGATGATCGCCCACGAGATACGTACACCCGTCTCACTCATCATCGGCCCCTTGGAGAAGATCATGAAGAAAGGCTCACCTTCCGACGACATGAAGGTCATCGACCGCAATGCCCACCGTCTCTTAGAACTGGTCAACCAACTGCTCGACTTCCGCAAGGTGGAGGAACTGATGCTGGTGATGCATTTCGCCCCACAGAATATCCATGAGTTGATACGGTCCATCAGTGAGCGTTTCGCCCCGACGTTTGAGCAGGGCGGTAAGCGGTTTGTCGTTGACTATCCTGATGAGCGGTTCACGGCCATGATCGACAAGGAGGCCATCACGAAGGTGATCAGCAATCTGCTGACCAACGCCAACAAATATACGAAGGACGACGTGCGGCTGAGATGTATGGTGGAGCCCGACGGCGAGCACTTCCGTATCGAGGTCAGCGATAATGGCGTCGGCATCAGGGAGGAAGACCAGCGCCGTATCTTCGATCCGTTCTTCCAGGCTGAGGGCAACAAGCCGGGCACTGGCATCGGACTTAACATCGTGAAGAATATCGTCGATCAGCATCACGGGGAGATCTCCGTGAGGTCGGAGGTGGGAAGAGGGTCTGCCTTCACCGTCGTCCTGCCGGTGAAACAGGAGGAAACGCCTGATGTGGTGAAAGAGATAGGCCAAGAAGACGTTCCCGTACAAGCCAAGCAGGAAGGCCGTGCGGAGCCTGTCACTACAGAGCGAGGCGATAACCACTTACCGGCTGTCACTACCGGCCACCTCCCCACGATGCTCATCGTCGAGGACTCTGAAGACATGCGCGATTTCCTGGACCAGAACTTCCGCGACAAATACAAGGTCATCACGGCGGGGGACGGCATCGAAGCCCTCGACCTGCTGAGCAGACATGAGGTGAATATCATCATCAGCGACTGGATGATGCCTCGTATGGACGGGGCGGAGTTCTGCCGCCGCGTGCGCCATAACCCGCTGACCAGCCATATCCCCTTTGTGATGCTGACGGCCAAGACCGACGACGACTCGAAGGTGGAGGGCATGGACGTAGGTGCCGACACCTATATCGAGAAGCCCTTCTCCGTGCAGTATCTCGAAGCCTGTATCCGCAACATGCTGGAGATGCGCCGCCGACTGATCGAGAAGTTCTCCACCCAGCCCCTGGAGCCAGTGACGGAGATTGCCAATAATCCTACCGACAACGAGTTCCTGGCGAGGATGAACAAGTTGATCGAGGAGAACTTCTCCAACTCCGAACTCAACGTCAATTTCCTGGCCGAGCAACTGAATATCAGCCGCAGCGGTCTCTTTGCGAAGATCAAGACTCTGGCCGATGTCACGCCCAACGAGATGATCCAGATCGTCCGCCTGAAGCGTGCCGCCCAACTGTTGCAGGAGAATAAGTATTCCGTGAGTGAGGTAGGCTATATGGTAGGTTTCTCCAATCCGTCCTACTTCACGAAATGCTTCCAGAAACAGTTCGGCATCCGTCCGACTGACATCCGCCAGAAAAAATGAATTAAACCTTTTGTTTGTTTTGGCGTCTAAGTAACGATATTATTACCTAATCAATTGTACAATTAGTTTAAACTAACTTATGAAAAAACTGTTTTTGCCTCTTCTGCTCTTGGTGGCAGTATCTGCTCGGGCAGCAGAAAACCCCGTGTTGTCGATCGAAGGTGGTCAGGTTCAGGGCGTGTTAGCCGATGATCATCCTGACGTGTTTGTCTATCGTGGCATCCCCTACGCCGCACCTCCCATCAGGGAGAACCGCTGGAGGGAGCCGCAGCCCGTCGTGCCCTGGAAGGGTGTGAAGATCTGTGACACCTTCGGACGCCCAAGTTTCCAGGCCATCCAATATACTGGCGGCTACTATACAGAGTGGGGCTACGGCAAGGAGGCCGCTTTCAGCGAGGACTGTCTGTATCTGAACGTCTGGACGAAGGCTCCTGGACAGGTCGGCAAGAAACTGCCTGTGGCCCTGTGGATCCATGGTGGTGGCTACCGTGAGGGCTTCGGCTCAGAGCCTGAGTTCGACGGTCAGGAGTGGGGTGCCAAGGACGTGGTGCTCGTCTCCATCAACTACCGCCTCGGCGTGTTCGGCTTCCTCGTACACCCGGCCCTGACGGCTGAGAGTCCGCACCATGTGTCAGGCAACTACGGTATCCTCGACCAGATCGAGGCCCTGAAATGGATCAAGAAGAACATTGAGCAGTTCGGTGGTGATCCCGATAACGTCACCATCTTCGGACAGAGTGCCGGTGGCGGTAGCGTGCGAACCCTCTGTGAGTCGCCGTTGGCCCGCGGTCTGTTCCACAAGGCCGTCATTATGAGTGCCCAAGGCCTCAGCATCCCCGATGCCAACGGTAACCCGATTGGTGCCCGTTACAGTGGCGGCACGTTTGCCGATGCCGAGGCCAACGCCAAGAAGGTGTTCGACTGGGCAGGCCTGACCGATCTGGAGAAGATGCGCGCAGCATCCACCGAGACGATCTTCGCCCTTCCCACCCTCTACTATCAGGTGAACGATGATGGTCAGCAGCCCAGCGGTCCGATGGCGTTCATGCGCCGTGGCCTACCCTTCATGCCGATGATCGACGGCTATGTCAGTGAGAAGAGTTTCGACGATGCCACGCGCGGTGGTACCCTGGCCGACGTTCCTTATATGATTGGCTTCACCCTCAACGATATGGGTAATATGGCTCCCAACATTGCCGAGTTCTGTAAGGTTCGCGAGCAGAAGGGCGGCAAGGCCTGGGCATACGAGTTCGCCCGTCCGTTGCCCGATGACGGCAGCCATCCCGAGGTGACCGTCCGTCTGAAGGGTGCTTTCCACAGCAGTGACCTGTGGTTCGTGTTCAAGAGCCTGAAGCACTGCTGGCGTCCCTGGACTCAGGGCGACTGGGATCTCTCCGAGAAGATGCTCACCGCATGGACTAACTTCGCCAAGTACAGCAATCCCAACGGTCCTCAGGGCGGCGCATGGGCTCCCTGCACGGAGAAGACACCAAAGTTCATGGTGTTCAAACTCAACGACAAGGATGCCGAGGCTTCCTTCTTCGGTGATCCTGAGATTGCACCTCAGCCACAGGGCTTCCCCTTCGGTGCCCCTGGTGCTCCCAGGAAATAAGCAAACTCATTCCCGACTCCTGGGATGCATAACAATCATCCCAGGAGTTTCCTGTAACAGCGGTGACGACGGTGGATGATGGCTTCCAGGTACTGCCACTGGGAGAGCACACCCTCGTTGGTCTCCATCTGGGGGCCTGTCTCTGCCCACTCGAAGCCGTAGGCCTGGAACTGGCGGATCAGGTCGTCGAAGATCAGGGCATTGGCGCCCTTCGAACGGTATTCTGGTAGCACGCCAATCAACAGCAGATCCACTACGGGCGTCTGGTGCCACTTCAAGATCTTCAGCACATGCCACCAGCCAAAGGGGAACAGCCGGCCGTCACACGTCTTCTGGAGGGCCTTTGAAAAAGAGGGGAACGTAATGCCGAAGCCCACCATCTTGTCGCCGTCCATGATGGCGGTGACAAGATTCAGGTCAGCAATCTTGATATAGTCGTTCACGAGTTTGTCAATCTGCTTGTCCGAGAGTTGGCTGAAACCGTAGAGATCCTTATACGTGGCGTTGAGCAGGTCGAACACCTTGCGCCCGTAGCCCTCCTGAATCAGTTCGTGGCGGGTGAACTTATGCACTCTCAGCCCGTAGCGGCGGCGCACCATCTCCGTGACCTTCGAGAACTTCTCGGGCACCTTCTCGGGCACCTTCACCTTGCACTCCACGTAGTCGTTGTCCTTCTTGAAACCGTCCATCTGCTCCATGTGCTGTGGATAGTAGGGGTAGTTGTAGTTCACGTACATCGAGGCCAACTGGTCGAAGCCCTCCACGAGCATACCCTCACGGTCGGTGTCGATAAAGCCCAGTGGACCGGCTATCTCCACCATGCCCCTGGCCTTACCCCAGTCCTCGACAGCCTTCAGCAAGGCCGTTGAAACCTCGAGGTCGTCGATGAAGTCGAACCATCCGAAGCGCACCTGATGGCAGTCCCAGCGCTCGTTGGCCCTGTGGTTAATGATCGCCGCCACGCGCCCCACGACCCTGCCGTCCTGATAGGCCAGGAAGTAGGCCGACTCACAACACTCAAACGAAGGATTCTTATCGCTGCGCAACGTCGCCATCTCGTCGAAATACAGGAAGGGCACGGCACAGTCGTTGCCACGATACAGGTCGTAGTAGAACTGCACAAACCGTTTCAGTTCTTTTTGGGTTGTTACCTCACGAATTTCAATCATCGTCGATTCACTTTTCGCTTTCAGTGTGCAAAGATAACTCAATTCATTGAAACCACAAAAAAAACTACGCAAAATTTCCAAAACGTACCATCGTGCCATCGCCTTATTATAATCTTCAAATAAACGGCTTGTATTGAAAATTCCGTGGCACTTTAGCAAAGATAAGTGGCTCTTATCGTGCGAAAAGAGCCACTTATTACCCAAGGGTTTGTATTATTTCTTTTTGGTGGTGATGATGACGACACCGTTCTTGGCCTTCTCACCGTACTTCTCGATGGCGGGCTGGTCCTTCAACACTTCCATATTGGATATCGTTGAGGGGTCAATCTCTTTCACCTGCTCAGAGGGTATAGGCTTACCATCCAGGATAAAGAGTGTCTCATCTGCCGCAATGGCATATCCTTCCACTTTACGAACTGTCACTTCCGCATTATCACTTTCCTGACCACTCTGAATGAAAGTCACGGGAATCGTGTATTTCACACTGACGGCCTCACCATTCTGCTTACCGGGAATCCACTTCGGCATGCTGTTCACTACACGCAGAGCCTCTTCGTCCAAAGACGTGGCAATGCCTTTCACAACATGGGCATCACTGATACTACCATCCTTACCAACAACGTATTGAATGATTACGCGGCCCTGAATGCCAGCATCGAAGGCATCCTTAGGATAACGGATGTTCTTCATCAGGTATTCCATCATAGCCGAAGGCCCGCCAGGGAACTCAGGCATCTCATCTACGACATCGTAGGCTTTTCCCTCTACCGGTTCCTTCGCCAAGACTACCTGATACTCCTGAAGGACAGCATCCTTCTTCACAGTGAGGATCTCTGTATTGTAGCCAATGTAGGACACCTCTACCTTACTGCCGATATTGGCTTCGAGTGTTAAGTTGCCTGAGAAGTCGGTTACAGAGCCTTTCTTGGTTCCTGCTACTTGGGCAATAGCACCAACGACAGGGCTACCGTCTTCTTTCGCTGAAACATGAACCTTTATGATTACCTTCTGGTCGTCTGCCAGCATTTCCTCTGGCTGAGATACAGCCTCTGCAGTTGCTTCTGGAAGAATCTGCTCCTGTTCTATGCCTATCGCATCTGACACTTCCAAAGCATCGGTATAGACGACATCCTGCACCTTCTCGGCATTGACTGCAAGGGCTAAAGCCATAATGGGGACGAGGGCGAAAAGTTTCAACAGACTGGTCTGGTTTGATTTCTTATGTAACATCATATTAATTCGGTTTTTGAGGGTACTGTGACTGATGCCGTTGGCAAGGGAGTACCCGCCGATGCCCGCGGCCTTAGTGATTAACAGATATTGATATTGACGCGCGTTAATCCCTAAAGAGAGTACTGCACCGTCGGCCTCGTACTCATGGATGGCCCTGAGGTCAGAGCGCAGCATCCACATGGCGGGGTTGAACCACTGGAGGGCGGTGAGGGTATCGACGAGGAGCAGGTCCCAGGAGTGCCTGAGACGGATATGTCCCCGTTCATGGGCGAGAATGGCTTCGTTGCGATCTTCGTAGTCGCTACGGTTCATCACTATATAGTGCATCCAACTGAAGGGAGAGAGATTTGCGTTTCCGGACACACAAATCACCGTCCCGTCTTCCTGGGGATGCTTCTCGCTTCGTCTAATCAGCATGAGGATTCTGACCATCGACATCAGGGTATGGCCCAGCGTCGCCAGCATACCTATCATAAAAACCATAGGCAGCAGGGTTTGCCACAGGGGCACTGTGTCATCGGAGACCTCTGCGGAAACCACCTGCAGATCCCCCACGGATACCTGAGGCATGGGCATCACCACCGTCTCGTGGAACGTGATGACACAGAGCGGCAGGACAAACGAGGCCACAGCCGTGAGCAACAGCACGATACGGTTTACCCTGTGGAAGGTCTCGCGGGCCAGCATCAGGCGGTAGAACATATAGAACACCGCTATCAGCACGGCCACCTTGGCATCGTATATCAGAAAACCTAGCATATTTGACGATTTGACAATTAACTATTTGACTATTTGCTATTCTCTATCTGATTGATGAGTTCACGCAGTTCTTCTACACTGATCTTCTCTTCCTTGACAAACGAGGAGACGGCAGAGAGATAGGAGTCGTCGAAGTAGTTCTTGATAATACCCGCTATGGACTTACGTCCGTACTCCGCCTCTGTGATGAGGGGGTAATACTGGTAGGTATTGCCAAACTGCTTGTGGTCGAGGAAGCCCTCGCGCTCCAGGATACGGACGATCGTTGAGAGCGTATTGAAGTGGGGACGAGGCTCAGCGTAATGCTCCTGCAACTCGCGAACGAACATAGGACCGTACTTCCAGTACAGATCCATGATTTCCTTTTCCTTGTTGGTCAGTTTCTTCATTGTTTCCGGGTTTAAGTTTTACCGTCTATTTTGCGTCAATTATCAATATCTGGGCGCAAAGTAACTAAAACTTTTCGTTATATACAACTAAAAGCCTTAGTTTTTAAACTAAATTAAATAGTTTATTTAGTTCTTAACAAAAAGAATATCCAATATATTTGGTGTTTTGTGCGAATTACACTATCTTTGCAGCCATATTTATAAAGATGTATATGAAAGAGACATATATCATTGGAGAAATCGGGCAAAACCATAATGGCTCCGTGGATTTGGCGAAGATGATTGTGGCGCTCGTGGCCAGACCTATCAAGGAAGACATGTTCGGACTGACACTGAAGCCGATGAACGCCGTGAAGATGACCAAGCGCGACCTGAACGAGGAATTGGCCGACTCGCAGATGAACATGCCCTACGACTCGCCCAACTCCTTCGGAAAGACTTACGGTGAGCACCGTGCCTTCCTGGAACTCGATGAACAGCAGCACTACGAGGTGTATCAATACGCCAAGTCGTTAGGCTTGGACTTCGTAGAGACCCTCTGCGCCAGGAAGTGTCTGGACATGCTGAAACTGTTCACACCCGACAAACTGAAAGTGGCCAGCCGCGACCTGACCAACCTGCCCTTGCTTGCAGCACTGGCAGAGACGAAGATCCCCATTATTCTCTCGACGGGTATGGCGGGGAAGAAGGAACTCGACGAGGCCCTGGACGTGATCACGAGGTATCACACGGACATCTCCATCCTGCACTGCGTATCGCAGTATCCCACGCGTCCTGAGAACGTGAACCTGAACACCATCACCTATCTGAAGAAGCACTACGGACAGTATAAGATCGGCTTCTCCGACCACACCATTGGCATCTCGGCCCCTGTGGTGGCCGTGGGCATGGGTGCGGAGATCATCGAGAAGCACATCACCATCGACCGCCGTATGAAGGGTACGGATCAGATCGGTTCGCTGGGTCCTGACGGTGTGAACCGTATGGTGCGCGACATCCGTTATATCGAGATGAGCATGGGCACGGAGGATATCTACATCGACAAGAGCGTGGAGGCCTCGAAGATCAAACTGGAGCGCTCGATAGCCACGCGCCGCACCATCAAGGCGGGCGAGACCATCACCCTCGACGATATCCACATGCTGAGTCCTGGCGACGGCTTCAAGTGGGACCAGAAGGAACAGGTAATCGGTAAGGTGGCCAAGAAGGAGATCAAGGCCAACGAGATCATCTATAAAGACGACATCGCATGAAAGAAATCAAACTGATCCTGACGGATATCGACGGCGTGTGGACGGATGGTGGTATGTATTACGACCAGACGGGCAACGAATGGAAGAAGTTCCACACTTACGACAGTGCGGGTGTACTCTTCGCCCACCAGAAGAACATCCCTGTGGGTATCATCACGGGGGAAACGACGGAAATCGTCAAGCGGCGCGCCGAGAAACTGAAAGTCGATTTCCTGTACCAAGGTGTCAGGAACAAGGTGGAGGTGGCCCGCGAGATCTGTCAGCAGTTAGGCATCACGCTTGACGAGGTAGCCTTTATCGGTGACGACTTAGGCGACATCGAACTGCTGAAGGCGGTGGGGGTCGCTGGTGTTCCTGCCAGTGCCCCTGCATACGTCAGGAAACTGACCACGATACCACTCATGAAGAACGGCGGCGAGGGTGTCTTCCGCGAGTTCGTAGAAACGTTGTTGAATGTAACCGATTATCCCCTATAAATGAAAAAATGTCTTTGTATTATTCCTGCCCGTGGCGGGAGTAAAAGGATTCCCCATAAGAACATAGCCGACTTCAAGGGCGCCCCTATCATCTCGTACTCCATCAAGGCCGTACAGGAGAGTGGCATTGCCGATGAAATCATGGTATCCACAGACGATCCCGTCATCGCCGAGGTTGCCAAGCAATACGGTGCAAAGGTGCCCTTCCTCAGAGACGCCTCTACTTCGAATGACACCGCTGGTGTGGCTGCCGTACTCGTGGAGGTGGTCAACGAATACCAGAAACGGTGCATGGCGTTTGAGTACGTGCTCGCCGTCTATGCCACCCAACCCCTGCTGAAGCCATCGAACTTAGTAAAGGCCTTCGAACAGTTAAGCACCACGAAGGGCGCAGAGTCGATCTGCACAGTAGAGCAGTATTCATACCCCCCACAGCGGGCTACCGTCATTGACGAGAACGGGGAACTGAAACAGTTGCACCCTGAAAACTACTATGCCCGTTCGCAGGACCTGCAGCCGATCTACCACGACTGTAACCAGTTTTTCCTCTTCAAGACCTACGCCCTGCTGCGCGACCAGAAACTCTATACGGAGCACACCCTGCCCTTTATCCTGGCAGAGTCGGAGTCGCAGGACATCGACACCATGGAGGACTGGAAACTGATGGAGATGAAATACGACTTAATGCACCAAAAGGACTAATCGCATGAAGGTATTATTCACAGCCACGGGATCGATCGGTTCCCGTCATATCACCAACTTCACGGCACTCTGCCAGAGCAGGGGCATCCCCCTGGAGATCGATGCCGTGCGGTATAGTGACAGGGTACTGCCTGAGACCATCGCCCAGAAGATCAGGCGCGAGGTCAGAAGCGACACCGATCTGGACAGTCACTACGACATCCTGTTTGTGACGGACGAGACGAAGACGCACTACGAGAACATCATGAAGTATCGTGATATCTGTGACTCGATGTTCATCGAGAAGCCTGTCTTCGACACCCTCGACTATCCCATCGAGGCAGTACACCCAAAGAGAAAAGAAGATGTGTATTATGTGGCCTGTCCCATCCGTTTCACGAAATACGTGCAGAAGTTGAAGGAATGTGTCAATAGCCATCGGGTGTATGCCGCCAGAATCATCTTCTCGAGTTATATGCCTTCATGGCAGTCCGGCAGGGACTACCGCAAGAGTTTCCGCTGTTTCAACGACAGGGGCGGTGGCGTGGATGTCGATCTGCTGCACGAGATCGACTATATGATGGACCTCTTCGGCAAACCGCAGAAAGTGCACCGCGTGGCAGGGAAGTTCTCGCACCTGGAGATGGATGCCTGCGACCTCGCCACCTATATCTTCGAATACGGCGACAAGGTAGTGGAGATGCACCTCGACTATTTCGGCAGGGTGAGAAACCGTCAGACGGAACTCTACGCCGAGGATGATGTCGTGGTAGTCGATTTCAACAAACAGAGTTGTGAACTGAAAGCCAAGGAAGAGGTGGAGCACTACGGGACCGACGACCATTTCTATCAGGACGAGATGGCCTACTTCCTGGACCTCTATCTGTCGAAGGGTCAGATGGAGAACATCAACACCCCCGAGGCGGCTTATGAGACACTGAGAATCACGAAAGGTTTAACTTAAATTATATACGACGATGGATTATAAGAATATGTTTTCCCTCGAAGGACGGAAGGCCGTGATCACAGGCGGTTGCGGCTATCTGGGCCGTGAGATTGTCAAAGGTATGGTTGATTTCGGCGCCGATGTCTATGTCATCGACTATAAAATCGCTGAGATCGAGGATATCAGCGAACCCTCGCGCATCCACTATATCTCCTGCGACCTGAGTGACACGGAGGCCATCAAGGCTGCGCTGAAGCAGGCAGCAGGTGAGACGGGTGTCATCGACAACCTCATCACCATGGCCGCCAACCTTGGTGCCGGGGTGATGACAGACGTGGAGACGATGGATGACGCCTATTGGCAGAAGGGCATCGACGGCACGATCGGCTACACCTTCCGTACCATCCGCGAAATCATCCCCTATATGAAGAAGAGCAAGAGCGGCAGCATCGTGAACATCGGCTCACTGTATGCCGTGGGTGCTCCTGACCCCCGTACCTATTTTGACACACCCTTCAACAGCACGCCGAACTACGGTGCCGGCAAGGCTGCCACGGTGGAACTGACGAAGTATTGTGCCTCGTATCTGGCTAAGTATAACATCCGCGCCAACAGCGTCAGTCCGGGTTCTTTCCCCCATGAGAACGTGCAGGAGAACAAACTGTTCAAGGACAGACTGGCCTATAAGACGATGCTCGGCAGGATCGGCTATCCCGATGATCTGGTGGGTGCCATGGTCTTCCTCTCCTCAGAGGCCTCGAAATACGTGACGGGTGTGAATATCATGATCGACGGCGGACAAACAGCCTGGTAAACATGGGAACAGACAACGGAAAGACAATGTACGCGCTGGCTGCGAGGATGTTCCCCATCTGCCGCAGTATCACAGGCAACGGCTTCAGGGAGTCGTTGGGGATGCTCCGTGAGGCGGTGCCTGAGATCCAGGTCCATGAGGTGCCCACAGGTACGGCGGTCTTCGACTGGACCGTTCCCAAGGAGTGGAACATCCGTGGCGGTGGCATCTATCGGCTGAACGGCGACAAGGTGATCGACTTCAAGGACTCGAACCTCCATATCGTGGGCTATTCGCTGCCCATCGACAAGGTGGTGAGCCGCGAAGAGTTGATGGAGCATGTCTATACCATGCCAGACCAGCCCAACTGGATTCCCTACGTCACCTCTTATTATAAGGAGCGCTGGGGATTCTGCATGACAGAGCGTCAGAAACAGACGATGACGGACCACGAGTACCACGTCGTGATAGACAGTACACTCGAAGACGGCAGTCTGACCTACGGTGAACTGGTCATCCCGGGACAGACGGACGATGAGATCCTGATGACCTCCTATCTGTGTCATCCCTCGATGGCCAACGACGATCTGTCAGGGCCTGTAGTCCTGACGGAACTGATGAAGTACGTGCAGCAGATGCCGAATCGCCGCTATACCTACCGTTTCGTCATCAATCCAGAGACCATCGGTGCCATCACCTATATCAGCAGAAACCTGGAGGCGCTTTTGAAACATGTCAAGGCGGGCTTCGTGCTGAGTTGCGTTGGCGACGACAGAACCTATTCCTATCTCGCCACGAAATACGGTGATACGTTGGCAGACAGGGTCATGCAGAATGTGCTCAAGTTCCACTACCCTGAATATAAGAAATATTCCTTCCTCGACAGGGGATCAGACGAGCGGCAGTATGGCTCTGCGGGTGTGAATCTGCCCGTCTGTGGCTTCTGCCGTAGCCTATACACGAAGTATCCCGAGTACCACACCTCGGCCGACAATATGGATCTGATTTCTCCAGAGGGTCTTCAGGGGGCCTACGACGTGATGGTGAAGGTAATCATGGCTCTTGAGAACAACTATCACTACGCCATGACCTGCCAGTGTGAGCCTCAACTGGGCAAACGGGGCCTCTACCCCACCATCAGTTACCGCGGGTCACACGACAGCGTGAATGTGATCAGAGACTTCACCGCCTATGCCGACGGTACGCACGACCTGATAGACATCAGCAACATCATCAACGTTCCCATTGACCTGCTGATAGACATCAAGAACAAACTGGCCGCCCACGACCTGTTGAGTTATAAGGCGTCGATGTAATCGTAGAGTTTTTTGTAGAAGGGATGGCGGGTCATCGTGGAGGCATCGCCAAGGATGATCAGTTTCATGCGGGCACGGGTGATGGCGACGTTCATACGGCGCAGGTCACGCAGGAAGCCGATCTGTCCATCATCGTTGGCACGCACCAGTGAGATGAGGATCACATCGCGCTCCTGTCCCTGGAAACCATCGACGGTGTTCACGCTAATAAGATGGCGGAAAGGCTTCACCCACTCCTTCTTCTTCAACTGGCGGCGCAGGTATTGTACCTGGGCACGGTAGGGAGAGATGATGCCCACGTCGATACGCTCGTCCAATATCCGCTCCTTGCCAATCTTCTTGAAGTAGTTCTCCAGGGCCAGCAGCGTGAGTTCCGCCTCAGCCTTGTTGATACGGCCGAACGATTCTCCCACGAACTCCTCCTTGAAGGTCAGACTGCCGTCTTCAGGCAGTTCGAACTCCGAGGTGTCTATCCACGACATGGGGATGTCGAGGTCGAGGATGGAGCGGTTCTTCACCTCTGGCGCACTCTCCACCTGATTGCCGTAGAACCAGTCGGAGGAGAAGCGCATGATCTCCTCGTTCATGCGGTACTGTACTTTCAACAGTGTCACCACCTCGGGCTTGTTCTCCACGATACGCTCCATGAGCGTCTTGCCAAGTCCTGCCTTTAAAGCAGCAAAACTCTTCACCGTCGGCGGCAACTGACAATGGTCGCCCGCCAGGATCACCCGCGACACCTTCCTTATCGGAATCCAACAGGCAGCCTCGAGGGCCTGAGCCGCCTCGTCAATAAACAACGTGCCGAACTTCTGCCCATCGAGCAGACGGTTGGCGGAGCCCACCAACGTACAGGCAATCACCCGCGCCTCACCGAAAAGTTGGGCATTGATGCGCACCTCCAGTTCGGTGGCCCGTTCCTTCAGGCGCTCTAACTTCTGGTGGTATCGCTCGTCGCCCCGTTTCCGATGACCTCGCAGTTCGCGGATAGCCTTACGGATAGCCCACAACTGATCGTAGTCAGGATGGGACTCGAAGCGCCGCTCATAGGTAAACGAGAGCATCTTATCATTCACGCGCGTGGGATTACCTATTCTTAATACGTTCACACCACGATCGACGAGTTTCTCGGAGATCCAATCGACGGCCATGTTGCTCTGTGCACAGACGAGCACCTGGTTCTCACGGCGCAGGGTTTCGTAGATGGCCTCCACGAGCGTGGTGGTCTTGCCCGTTCCAGGCGGCCCATGCACGATGGCCACATCCTTGGCCCGCAGCACCTTGTTCACGGCGTCCTCCTGCGTCGGATTCAGATAGGGGAAATGGAGGGACGCAAACGAGAAGGTCTCCGCCTTCTGATGGGAATAGAAAAGATCCCTCAGGTATCCTAATCGTCCCTTCCCCTTGATCACACGGTCGAGGGCGTCGAACATCGTCTTATAACTCGTCTCGTCGAAAAAGAGTTGGATACCTACCTGTTCTGCACTCTGCACATCGATGAGTTGGCCGTTGTCAGGCACGGCCACCACCATCCTGTCACCATCGACATAACTGACGGTGCCCGTGAAATTGAAATACTTGATCTTATCCTTGCCGTCGATCCTGAAGAACGCCACAGGACGTCCGAACTCGAAGTTATGCTCAATCTCGTCATCGTCGCCCTGACGGAACACCTCCACGACGAGTTGGTTCAGCGAGTTATAGTAACTCTTCCCCATCTTCAGCGGAAACCAGGCATCACCGCGCTTCACCTTCCGCTGCAGTCCCATCTCCTCGGTCTGCTTGCGGAAGGTCTCCTTCTCGGCAGCATACTCCATCTGGAGCAGCAGCCGCTGTTGCGTCAGTGCCTGTATCGGCGATATCTGATTGCCCATCCCGGCTGCAAAGGTACAAAACTTTAGTGAGAACAAAGCAGATATCGGGAAATATCGTGCTCTATTTCTCCCGCCCTTTGATCCTGGAGCGGACGACGCGGACGGTGCTTTCGCTGATGCCGAGGGCACGGGCTATCTGGTCGTCGGGGCTGTACAGTTCGTCCTGAAGGATGAGGAAGGCCACCTGCTTGGGCGTCAGGGCGTGATAGCGCTGCTCCCACCGGTACCACTGCATGGGGCGCAGCAGGGCGTAGAACTCCATCAGGCACTGCAGGTCCTTGCCCGTAGCCTCGCCGATGCTCTCACCCTGACGCAGACGGTCGTAGAGTTTCGTCCCCACATGCAGACGGGCCGACAACTGCTCCTGTCGCTCGGCCACCTGCCGTTTCAGTTCCTCTATCTGGCGGCTGTTCTGGGCACCCGTGGCCTCTATCCGTGCTATCTCCTGCTTCTGAGCCGCTATCTGGCGCACGTTTGCGTCGATGATGCTACTGAACGTGCGCATCTTCTTACGATGCCACCACCAGCCAATGGCGACCACAGCCACCGTCAATACTACGCCCCACAGCAGCCACCGGTTCTTCCTATCGGATGCCTCTTTCATCTGCTGTTCGTCGAACTTCTGCTGCCATAGAGCCGTCTCTGCTGTTTTGTTGGCTTTTTCCAGCGAGTCGGTGAACTCGTCGCTTCGTTTCTTCATCGCATAAGCCTGACTGCTGTCGCCCTGTTCGCTGTAGAGTTCTGCTAAAAGATCCAAGGCTTTCCGATACATCTTGTGGTCATTGGTTTCCAATACCTGCGTTGCATAGTCGATAGCCTCATTCGTCTTTCCCTGCTGCTTGCGGATGCGAGCCATGGTCAAGTAACCACGTTTGTCGATGGCATTCTTGAGAGCCCTTTCCGTTATACATTGCTCTGCTTTCACGGCATGGCCCGTCTCATTATAATATGTGGCGACATTAAACAGCAGATCACTTTGTGTCTTAGGATCCACGGCATCAATATAGTCCAAACTCTTGATGACATTGACGTAGGCACTATCCTTCTTTCCGATATTGGAATAGCCTGTTGCCACCATACTATAACTGCGGGCTAACATCATACTGTCGCGCATCTTCTGGCTGCTATCTAACAGTTTCAGTGAGTACTTCAGTATCTCAGGCTTGTTGTTGATAGAATAGTTGGCATACGCCAGCATTTCGTATATCTTATTGCGAAGCAACTCATCGTCCAACGGTTCAGCCAGTGCCTCTGCCGTCTTATAGTCATGGATAGCCTCCACATTTCGTTTCTGATAATATCTCACACAGCCCCGGTAGTAATAGGCCGATGCCCGATACCATTGATCGTCGTTTTGGTCGAAATAACTGATACTTGAGGAAATCAAAGAGTCACTTAAACGATCTTTTTGATGTGTTTTGTAGTCGGCCATTGTCTTCAGCAGACCATACTCCGCCCGTCCTTCCTCCGTCAGTGATGCCACGTCCATCTTTTCCAATATCACCAATGTCGAGTCGGGACGGCTCTCCACTACGTCGAATGCCTGATGCAACAACTCTGCCGACGGACTTCCCCCGCAGGCCACCAGTGTTGCTATCCCTGCAAACGCTATCAATATCTTCTTCATCGTACGTATGATTGTTGCGTGCAAAGTTACACTAAATATTACATAAGTGCCCTCCTTAGTCTGTTAAATCTCGCTATTTCCGTGTTTCATTTTGCCACTTTTTTCATCACTTACATCTTCAGAAACATCGATGCACAAACGATTTTCATTGAGATCAGACTGAAACAAGCCTCCGTAGATTATTCCGCTTTTCCTTTTCCATTCCATAAAGTCTCACTAACTTTGCTCGCCAATAAATATATATATAATGAACAAGCCAACCATCATCACCGCATTGCTCGCCCTCATCGCCGTATTGACAGGGCAGGCACATGACAATTTCAAGATGACAGGCAGGATGTTACGAAAAGTTATTTACGATGGTAATGAAAGAGCAAGCAGCACGCGAGGCCGTCAAGAACGACACTGTAACAATAGGTGGGCAAGTGCCTGAACTCGGTCTGAAAGACCTTCATGGTAATGTACTGGAGTTGAAATCCCTGCGTGGGAAATATGTGGTGCTTGACTTCTGGGGTTCTTGGTGTACTTGGTGCATCAAGGGATTCCCAAAATTGAAGGAATACTATGCAAAGTACAAGGACCGACTGGAGATTGTGGGCATCGATTGTAACGATACTGCCGAGAAGTGGGCTGCTGCCATCAAGAAGCACAAGGTGCCCTGGCTGCACGTAAGGAGTGAGGATGGCATAGCCGAGCAGAAATTCAGAGTGCAGGGATATCCCTATAAAGTGCTGATTTCTCCTGAAGGCACTGTATTGAAAGCATATCTTGGAGAAACAGAAGAATTATATCTATATTTAGATCGCCTAAATGAAACATCCCTCTCGCCAGTGAAGGGGAGAGGGATGAGGAGGTGTACAATTAATCCTGAAAAACAGGATTCTCTGCTATTACTTGCTTTGCAGGTATGCGGCGGATAATCTGGTCTGTTCCACAAACGACCACATCCTGACCTCTTAATGCTTTTTCCTGTAGCATTCTTTTTTCTGCAATTTCCAAACCACGACGCAGTTTCTCGTTAAACTCCTGGATTTCTTTATTTGACATATCTTTGTATCTTTGAGTACAACAATTCTTCATCTATTACAGTATCGGCATTTCTGCCACCATAGGCAATCTGCTTACGAGGATTCTCGCTGTTGTCAAATATTACCCATGAATCCACTTCTTTCATAAACAGGTTAAACAAATTGCAGATACCTGCAATGTGTCTTCTTCTAATTACATCTTGGGGGATATTATGACCACCATTGGCGACTCTTTCTGAAACACGTAATTGAGCCAACTCAGGTGAGTTAAGCCAGAAGAACAACACTGTTACCACATAACCCTTAGCCTGGGCACGACGTACAAGATTAATATATGACTTAGTGGCAAGGGTAGTCTCAATAGAGAAAGTTTCACCTTTCTCCAATAGTTCATCTATGCGTTTCAGCATTAAGCGCCCTGCCTCTATAGCAACGCTGTCGGGATTAAACGGAGAGAGGCCCCTTGCAATCTCATCAGCATTCACGAACTCCTTACAATCAAGGATTTCGGGAAGTACAGTATATGATGCCGTTGTCTTTCCTGCACCATTGCAACCGCTGATGATATATAAGTTCTTATTCATTTTCGGGGCAAATATACAAAGAATTTTCGAATAAACGAATAAATCGCGAAAAATAAATAGTAACATCTGGCTATCAAATCGAAATGAAACTGAAAAGCCTGAGGCAATGTACGTGCAAACTTATAGTTTCTACCTCTCTCGCCCTTTGATTCTGGAGCGGACGACGCGGACGGTGCTTTCGCTGATGCCGAGGGCGCGGGCTATCTGGTCGTCGGTGCTTAGCAGTTCGTCCTGAAGGATGAGGAAGGCCACCTGCTTGGGTGTCAGGGCGTGGTAGCGCTGCTCCCACCGGTACCACTGCATGGGGCGCAGCAGGGCGTAGAACTCCATCAGGCACTGCAGGTCCTTGCCCGTAGCCTCGCTGATGCTCTCACCCTGACGCAGACGGTCGTAAAGTTTCGTCCCCACATGCAGACGGGCCGACAACTGTTCCTGTCGCTCGGCCACCTGCCGTTTCAGTTCCTCTATCTGGCGGCTGTTCTGGGCACCCGTGGCCTCTATCCGTGCTATCTCCTGCTTCTGAGCCGCTATCTGGCGTACGTTTGCGTCGATGATGCTACTGAACGTGCGCATCTTCCTACGATGCCACCACCAGCCAATGGCTATGATAACAACTAAGAGAATTACCCCCCCCCATTAGCCATAAAGCCTTTTGATAATAAGCCTTCTCCTGCTGCTGCTCGTCGAACTTCATCTGCCAGTCGGCCATCTGGCTGACCTTGTTGGCCGATGCCAGCGAGTCGGTAAACTCCTTGCTTCGCCGCTGCATGGCGTATGCCTGACTGCTGTCGCCCATCTGACTGTAGAGTTCAGCCAACAGGTCGAGCGATTGCTTATGAACAAGATGGTCTTCAGCCTCTAATGATTTCTTGGCACAACTCACGGCCTCCTCAAGTCTGCCCTGTTTCTGACGGATACGTGCCAGAGTGGCGTATGCACGTCCACGGGCGGAGTGCTTCAGCACCCAGTCCGTCAGGTATTGCTCGGCCTTCTCCACTTCTCCCGCTTCTTGGTACATCTCAGCCACATTATCCAGAATGTCGTTTCGACCCAACGAGTCGTTCAAGGCATCTACCCAGTCCAGGCTGTTCAGCAAATAGACGCATGCACTGTCTCTCATACCCATAGTGTCAAAGCCCGATGCCACCATCAGATAACTGCGGGCCACCATCACGCTGTCGTTCATTTTCTTGCTGCTGTCCAACAGTTTCTGCGAGTATTTCAGCAGGAGCGGAGGATTGCTGCTCCAGTAGTTACAATAGGCCAGTCGCTCGTATATCTTGTTCCGCAGCAGTTCGTCGTCCAACGGCTCTGCCAGCGTCTCAGCCCTCTTCAGGTCCTTAATGGCCTCGGGGACATTCTTCAAAGCATACTTTACCACACCCCGATAGTGATAGGCCATCGCCTGGTGCCATTTGTCGCCATGCTGGTCGTAGTATTGGACACTTGCCGCGATCATCGAATCGCTGGTAATCTGTTCGTGGCGCGTCTTGATATCCACCATCGTCATCAGCAGACCGTACTCCGCCCGTTCTTCCTCCGTCAGCGATGCCACGTCCATCTTTTCCAGTATCAGCAACGTCGAGTCGGGGCGGCTCTCCACGACGCTGAATGCCTGTCGCAACAACCCTGCCGACGGACCTCCTCCGCAGTTCACCAGTGCCACCATCCCTGCCCAGACTATCAATAACTTCTTCATCGTTCGTACATGATTTTTGTCGTCTGCAAAGTTATGCATAATATCGCATATAATTCCACTCAGGTTGTTAAAACTCGCTATCCCCTTGTTTCATTTTGCCACTTTTTTCATCGGCCAAATCTCCTGAAACAACGATACACAGGGGATTTCTTATAAGGAAAGACTGAAACAGGCCCTCGCAAATTCCCGTTGAATTCTTTGTTCAATTCAGGAACTCGGAATAACTTTGCCAGCGATTGGAGTTTCATCAAACTCTGATTTTGATTCAAATAAGTAGCAGCACTCGTCGTGATGATGCGTGCTGCTTTTTCATACCAGTAGATCAATACTCTTCGAGGATCTGCTTCAGGCGTTCGCGACGGGCCTGCTTGGAGTTCTTCTTCCATTTCTTGGGAATCAGGTAGCCGATAAGCGATAGCAGGTTACCGCCCGAACTCGGATTGGCAGCAGCCAGTTGGGCTTCCGTCTTCTGGATGCGCAACTGTTTCTTCAGTTCCTTGAAGTCATCCCTGTATTGGGCATGGCCGAAGACCACGACCTCCTTGATGTTCAGTAGTTTGGAGATCAGGAAGATTGTATCGCCCACCTCCTCCGTGTTGATGAGACGGCTCTCATAATTGACATGCGAGAAAGCCAGACTGCGGCAGGAGTCGGACACGGAGAACCAGCCCAGTGAGTCGGTGACGACCGTCTGGTGCGCACTCGTGACATTCACCCCACTGATCGGGATGAGCGTCTCGATATCGACCACCACCCGCCGCTGTTGGGCGGATACCGCAAGGCCGCACACGATGGCCATGAATATCAGGATGATACGTCTTGTCTCCATCGCCCGCAAAGGTAATACGGTTTTCTCGGCCTTCCAAATCTTTTAGCGCTATTTAATGATTTGTAAGAAATATATCCAATGCAAAATCTTCGTATATATATTAGATTAATACAAATACCTAACACTTCTAACACTACTTACACCTAAGCCTGTAAATCAGCAAGTTACATATAAACCTATCTAACACTAAAGCAACACTAAACCTTGCACCTAATAAAAACGACAGACTATTTGAAAATAAGTGGCTACTTTTGGAAATTAAGTAGTGCTTTAGCCCCATAAAGCAGTACTTTAGCCTCGAAAAGCGGTACTTATTCGCTCAATTCTCTAGAGAATTTAACTGGTAACCAATATCATCACTTAGTGTTAGGTCAGATGTTAGTTAGGTGTTAGATATATTTATATGTAATTTGCTGATTTACAGACTTAAGTGCTAGTAGTGTTAGGTGAGGTATTCCGCCATCAGCAGGACAATCAGGGGAAAGACAGAATCATCCGGCAAAAAGAGAGCATTATCAATGACTATCGTGAACGGCTTGGTCATTATCTGTCAACCCTCTCTGAACTGTTGCGAGGTGCCGTAAATGCAGTTATCGATTATGTTCAGTCTGGCTATCGCAGTTTTAGTGCTCGTCAGGAGGGTGATGTCAAACGCTATATGAATGGCCAGCCAGACAAGGACAAGGCTGCAGATGAGGTGTTCAATGCTTCAC
>JAFRMM010000156.1 GCA_017430675.1 Prevotella sp. | reverse complement strand
GCCCTCGGCGGCAAGCTGGTCGACATCAGCGTGAAGCCCGGCCAGAACATCCGACAGGGCGACACCATCGCGTGGATTGAGCGGGAAGGGTGATTAGAGAGTATGGATTACCAAGCCATTATTGACAAATACTACCCAACGGACGACGACCTGCGGCGACTGCTCATGAAGCACTCGCGGCAGGTCGCCGACCGTTGTCTGCTGATTTGCAACAACCATCCGGAGCTACGCCTCGACCGCGAATTTCTGGAGGAGTCGGCCATGCTCCACGACATCGGCATACGCTGGTGCTCGGCACCAACCATCTTCTGCAACGGCACGGAGCCTTACATCCGCCACGGAGTCATCGGCGGCGAAGTGCTGAGAAACGAAGGGTGGGAACGCCATGCCCGCGTCGCCGAGCGGCACACGGGAACCGGACTGCCCGGACTGGAGCCTGAAAACCTGGAGGAGCAGGTGGTCTGCTATGCCGACAAGTTCTACTCCAAGAGCCACCCCGACCGCGTGCTGACCGTCTCGCAGGCCGCCCAAAGCCTGGAGCGCTTCGGCCACGAGGGCGTGGTGAAGTTCCTGGAGTGGGCGTCCCGCTTTGAGTAGTCCCAGTAAGGAGAATCAGATTTTTGCCAGTGCCTGCTTGATGTCGTCCAAAATGTCCTCTACATCCTCAATACCGACAGAGAGGCGAATCAAGTCAGGAGCCACGCCGGCCTCGCGCAATTGTTCGTCAGAGAGTTGACGGTGCGTATGCGAAGCGGGATGCAGCACGCAAGTACGTGCATCGGCCACGTGGGTGACGATGTTTATCATCTGTAGCGAGTCCATCCACTTGATGGCCGTCTCGCGGTCGCCCTTCAGTCCGAAGGCAATCACGCCGCAGCTACCGTTGGGCAGGTACTTCTGGCCCAGCGCATAGTGGGCATCGTCGGGCAGTCCGCAGTAGTGTACCCATGCCACCTTCTCGTTGTCGTGCAGGAACTCGGCCACCTTCTGGGCGTTCTTGCAGTGCTGGGCCATGCGCAGATGGAGCGTCTGCAGTCCGAGATGCAGCAGGAAGGCGTTCTGCGGGGCGGGGATAGAGCCGAGGTCGCGCATCAGTTGGGCGACGAGTTTCGTGGTGAAGCCCATCTTCCCAAAGGCCTTCACGTAGGTCAGACCGTGATACGACTCATCGGGGGTGCAGAGGCCAGGGAACTTCTCGGCATGAGCGAGCCAGTCGAAGTTGCCGCTATCCACCACGACACCGCCTACCTGTGTGGCCAGTCCGTCCATGTACTTCGTGGTGGAGTGGGTGACGATGTCAGCACCCCACTCAAACGGACGACAGTTCACGGGTGTGGCGAAGGTGTTATCCACGATGAGGGGCACCCCGTTCTTATGGGCGATCCTGGCAAAGCGCTCAATGTCGAAGACGGCACAGCCGGGGTTCGAGATGGTCTCGCCGAACACGGCCTTCGTGTTAGGACGGAAGGCTGCCTGAATCTCCTCGTTAGAGGCTTCCTGGGAGATGAACGTGCAGTCGATGCCGAGTTTCTTCAGCGTCACGCCAAAGAGGTTATACGTGCCACCGTAGATCTCGTTGGAGGTGATGAAGTGGTCACCAGCCTGACAGATGTTGAAGATGGCGTAGAAGTTGGCGGCCTGTCCGGACGATGTCAGCACGGCACCCACACCGCCCTCGAGGGTGGCGATCTTCGCAGCCACGGCATCGTTCGTCGGGTTCTGCAGACGGGTGTAGAAATAGCCCTCCTTCTCTAAGTCAAACAACTTCGCCATCTCGTCAGAGTCATCGTACTTGAACGTGGTACTCTGGATGATGGGCAACTCTATCGGTTCTCCATTCTTGGCCTTGTAGCCTGCCTGTACGCAGAGCGTGCCTTGTCTCATTTTCTTGTCCATTATTTTGTCGGTTTTATATTTGATCCTATTTGATGTTGATCTTCTCGGTGGTGAATGCCGAGAGCATGTCGAAGATCTGCCTGAGGTCGGGGTAACTCTTCTCTGAGTGCGAGATCTTGTTGATGTTGAACTGACTGGTCATCTGCACCTTCCCTTCGCTGGGCGTGGTGAAGATACGGCCTTCCAGTCCCTTGTCCTGTGTGGTGATGATGGTGTTCCTGGGTTCTCCGACAAAGGACATCCCTTCTGGCAGGGTGATGTTCATCACCACGCGTTCCGTACCTAAGCAGGGGAACTCCACGGGCATCTTACGGGTCTCTGCCTTGAAGGGATTCTCCACAGGCTGGGGATAGGGACAGACAGTGATCTGTCCGTCCTTTACCTCGCCTTGTATGTTGAGTTCCGTAGTCTCTGTGGCATCGGGCGCAAACTCACTGATACCTTTCTCCTGACGATATTTCATGGCTGCCAGTCCCTCGTAGCGGGTCGTCTGGGTGCCCGTCAACTTACCATCGGCGGAGAGCGTGGCATCGATGATGGTGCTCTTCTGCGACTTCGTGATCTTCTGCAGGTTCACCCACTGGCTCTTCTTGCCCTTCATCACCAGACGGGCCTTCTCTACGAGGAGCGGCTCTGTCAGTACGTTCAGGTAGCCGTTCTTCGACGAGGCATCCAGATAGGTGTAGGTGCTGCCAACCTTCGGTATGATGGCGATGACAAACGACGAGAGTTTCGTGATAGAGGGGAAGTTATGTGGCAGCAGTCCTTGGTCGCGTGTCCTCAACACCACAGGGGCAGCATTGATTCCCACCTCCTGCAGCGCCTGGATGAGGAGCATGTTGATATCAGCAGTCGAGCCGCTGCCCTTCTTCATGGTCTCTGCCGTATTGGCAGGCCACATCTTATAGGTACCGTCCCAATCCACCTTGCTCATCACCAGTTTGAACACGGCTGCGGCCCGTTCCTGTTCACTGGCGATTTCCTCGATCTTGGCTTCTTTCAGTTCTTTGGCCAGTGGACTGTGGTCACTGAGTTGCTTGCCCAGGTCATTGTCATCGAGCAGCATCTGGTCGATCTGTTCCCATGTCCTGGCGTAGTCGAGCATCATGGTACCACGCAGGCTGTACTGCTTCAGTTCTGCGGTAAGACCAGCACAGTGGTCGCCCGTGTTCCAGACGAAGTCGTCTTTTGGCATCGCCGTGAGGTTACGTCCCACGCAGACATAGTGGTTGGTGGCCACTGTCGTGGGGGCGGCCAGGGGATCGCTCTCTAACTTATACCTCATCGTGCCCTGTACACAGGTACAGGTGAGTCGTTGAATACCGTGTTCCTCTAAGTTGAAGATCAGGTAGTTGGGAATTTCCATATCCAGTTTGGCGTACGCCACGGGAATCTCGCACTGGGCGTACCAATCGCGCAACTGCCAGAACAGTTCGCTGTGAACGCAGTACTCTATCTCGATGACCGATCCCACCTTTACGTCAGGTACGGTAAACTCCACCTGATGGTGCTGTTTGTCGATCTCCTTCCTCACGATATCATCCTTCTTCAGCGAACTCTTAGTGGTCTTGCCGTTTTCTAGGTTGAAGACCGTTGCCTTCAGGTCCTCTATGCTCTCATCCGAGTAGTTACCTAAGGCATTCTCCATCATCGAACCATTCTGATTGTCGAAATAGGTGTTGGTGTTTCCCATATCAATAGAACTCGAACGTAGGGAGAACTTCGATCCTCCTACGGCATCACTTGACTGGTTCTTCAGGTAGGGTATCACCATGTGTGCATGGCGTGCCCCTTCTGGTTTCAGCACCTTGATGCGGATCTTCTCATGGTAATCTACCAGATAGCCGCTCAACTGTACGGTATAGGTCACGTCCGTCAGGCGACAGAGCACCACGGCCTCGGCCTCTGGCTCTGCGGCAT
Organism: Prevotella sp.; assembly: GCA_017430675.1. Next base: position 6,686 of record JAFRMM010000156.1, on the reverse strand, counting down.
ACGTGGTCATCTGCATCTCTTCCTTGGTGGGCTTGCCAAACTTCATGTTGATGTCCTGTGCCTGAGCCGTCAGGCACGACATGACCATCAGCAGTAATGATGTCAATAGTTTCTGTTTCATGATTATTCTCCTGACTTATTGGATGGGTGCAAATGTGAAGACGAGATCCTGGAGGGTGCAGAGCGACTTCTCCTTGGTGTCGGACTTGAAGATGAGGTAGATGGCGTGCTTGCCAGCGAGACCGTTCTCCTTGGCCTCGTCGCTGATCCCTATCGCCATGGTGGTGATGGTCTTCGGCATGTCGGCTTTCAGTTCTGCCTCACCGATCTTCTTACCGCCCTGTGATTCCCATGGACGGTCCATCATCACTTCGATGGTGCCGTCGATGCCTTCAGGGATGAGGTTCACACAGAGCATCAGGTTTTCCTTGGTATCCAAGCGCTTGGCGTCGAAGTTGAAGTACTTATAGCCCACGATCGAGCCGTCGGTATTGTTCACCACGAGGTTCGTGTTGTTCTTCAGGTCGTAGGGCTCTGCAAAGTTACTGTCCGTACCATACGATGAGGCCACATACGAGCCGTAGAAGGTGTTGTTGGGCCAGTTGTGCTCAGCCACCTTCGGTCCTGTGTACCAGCAACAGAGACCTGCGGAGTGGGTCTCGAAGGGATCGAGGCCCTCAAGGGCGAAACCGTTGCTGTTGTACTCTCCCTCGGAGATATCCACCTTACCGCCTTCGCCTTCTTCCACCTTCACCTCGATGGGAGCCACCATGGCCTGACGGGCATACTCGTCAGTACCCGTCTGACGGTGGTAGAACACATACCACTGTCCGCCAATTTCACATATCGAACCGTGGGTGTTACCGTCGGGCGTGGCTGAGGCGATGGTGTCGCCCTGCTCGTTGATCTCACGGGCGCGGCCGTCGATGATCGTACCACCGTAGGTCCACGGACCGAGTGGCTGGTCGCTGTAGCAGTAAGCGAGCGTATAGTTCGATACGGGCAGTCCGAGCTCACCGTCCTCTGTGAAGCGGCTATAGATAAACACGTACTTATCCTTGATCTTACGGATCGATGAGGCCTCGAAGAAACGGAAGATGCCCGGCTCGTCCTTGCCCGAAATCATCCCGTCCACGATCTGCGTGCCAGGTTTCACCGTGCACATCGTCTCGGGGTCGATCTCAGCGGCATAAGGATGGCCGAATCCCCAGTAGCCATACACGCGTCCGTCGTCATCCACGAACACAGCGGGGTCGAAGCCATAGATGCCCGTCACTTGGTTAGCGTCGTCGTCCTTCCAGTTGCACACCTCGAAAGGACCGTCAGGACGGTCGCTCTTTGCGATCAGACCATTGCGGTAACCCGTCTGGTCGTTGGGGAACAGGTAGTAGGTTTTCTTACCCGTGGAGTCTGTCACTAACGTCACGTCAGGTGCGTAGAGCACATCTGCTGTTCCTGCGGAGTCGAAGGGCTCGCCCTTGGCGTTCTTATCCACCACGAGGATCGTGCCGTCGTAGCGCCAGTTGTTCAGACTATCCACCGATGCCGACCATACCACCTGGTCGCGTCCGCAGTATGCCGTCACCAGGTCGTCGTGCGAACCGTAGATATATACGCGCTGCTTCCCAGGCTGGTCAGGATCCTCAAACACGTAAGGCTCTCCATCGGGGATATGTTCCCAGAGGGGAAGGTAGGGGTTGCCAACGGTGGTGAGTCCAGATTTCTCGGTCTGTGTCTGCTGGGCACAGGAGACGGCCATCATGGCGCAACAAGCGGCTGCCACATAGCATGCAATGGTTTGGAGTTTCATATCAGTTTTGTTTGGTTTTATTTCTGTCTGCAAAGATACTGCATTTTTTCCGATTTGACGAAGAGATTGCATATTAATTTGTATTTTGTTTGGTATTTCGCCCGAATTCCACTAACTTTGTCCCCCATGAAACAATACTCTGATCTGTTCATCGATTTTGATGACACGTTGTACGACACCCACGGCAACGCGGTCATCGCCCTGCATGAACTCTTCGACCTGCTGAGGCTCGACCGTTACTTCCCTCAGCCGCAGGTGTTCTACGACGAATACTGGAAGGCGAACATCGACCTGTGGACACGCTACTCCAAAGGGGAGATCACGCGCGACTACCTGATCGTGGAGCGTTTCCGTCGTCCGCTGAGTTTCGGAGAGGGACTGGAGCCGACGGCGCCCTATTGCCTGGAGGCCAGCGACAGGTTTCTCGATTTCTGTTCCTTGAAGCCCGGACTCGTGGAGGGTGCCCGTGAACTGACGGACTACTTGAAGGCGCGCGGCTATCGGACGCACATGTGCAGCAATGGTTTCCACGAGGTGCAGTACAAGAAACTCCGTGCCTGTGGACTCGACGGCTTTTTCGATACCGTGATCCTCAGCGAGGATGCAGGGTATAACAAACCTGCCCTGGAGTACTTTGAGTATGCCCTCCGTCTGTCGGGTGCCCAGCGCGAGACCACGCTGATGATTGGCGACAACTTCAATACCGATATCCTTGGCGCCAAACGGGCAGGACTGGGCACCGCTTATTTCAACCGCTATCCAGAGTACCCTGCCACGGAGCCTGTCGATTACGAGATCACCTCGCTCCGTGAACTGATGGATATCCTATAGATTGACGCAGATATGGAACAGCAGAATCAATACATCAAACAGTTCCCTGAACTCTTCAAGGGGAAGAAGGTGCTCTACGTCCACGGTTTCGCCTCGTCAGGACAGTCGGGCACAGTGACGCGCATCCGTCAGGTATTACCCAATACCGAAGTGATTGCCCCTGATATACCTGTCGCACCTCAGGAGGCCATCACCTTATTGAATAATGTATGCGTACAAGAACAGCCTGACCTCATCATCGGCACCTCGATGGGTGGTATGTATGCTGAGATGCTCTACGGCTATGACCGTATCCTCGTGAACCCCGCCCTTGAGATGGGCGAGACGATGAAGGAGCATGGTATGATCGGGGCGCAGCATTTCCAGAATCCCCGTCAGGACGGTGTGCAGGACTTCATCGTCACCAAGGCCCTCGTCAAGGAATACAAGGAGATCACCGAACAGTGCTTCTCGCAGGTGACACCTGAGGAGCAGGGCCGTGTCTGGGGACTCTTCGGCGATGAGGATACCACGGTGAACACCTACGACCTGTTCCATAGCCATTACCCCACGGCCATCTGCTTCCACGGTGAGCACCGTATGAACGACCACTCGTTCATGCACTCTGTGGTACCCGTCATCAGATGGATTGATGACAGACAGGAGGGCCGCGAGCGCCCGATCATCTATATCGACGTGAATACGCTGATGGACAGTTGGAGGAAACCGCTGAGTTCCTCGCAGAAGACCATCCGCACGCTGCTCGAATCCTATCAACTCTTCTTCGTGGCGGCAGCCCCCTCAGAGTCCCAGTACTATACAGACATCAACGCCTGGCTCTACGAGTATGTCAATGTGCCCGCCTACGGCCACACCGTCTTTACCAATCAAAAAAGCCTCCTCTATGGCGACTATCTCATCGACATAGAGAAGACCGAAGGAATGGCGACGCTCATCCAGTTTGGTACGGATACCTTCAAGACCTGGGACGATATCGCCGACTACTTCTCCCGCCTGGGCGGACAGTAGTTATTTGATGGTGTCAGCGACGATCTCCGCTATCCTGCGCGCACCCTTGCCGTCTGGATGGATACCGTCGTCCTGCATCTTGTCAGCATCACCAGCGAAGAGCGTGTGCAGGTCGATGACCGTCAGACCATATTTCTCTGCCACTTCCTGCTGGATGGGAATCACACCGTTTGCGATGATCGAGTCGTTGATGCCCCATGAACTCTTCAGGGCGGGGACGGGCGTGCAGAGGTAGATCCGCGGTTTGGTGGGAACAAGCGTCCGTACCTTCCTGCTCTTCTTGGCGGGCTGCTTCAGGGCAGGACAGAGCGTGGTGATCATCTGCTCCAGGTCCTGTTTGAACTCTGAGGCATACTGCCAGTTCTGGGGTTTCGTATCGTTGGTGCCCAGTTTGATGACGACGATGTCGGGCTCGAAGGCCAGCGCGTCCTTCCATGCCAACTCGTTCATATAGGGGAGGTCACCCTTGTTCAGCAGGGTACGTCCGCTCACGCCGAAGTTCTTCACATAGTAGTCGTTGCCCAGGATCTTCTGCAACTCGGCAGGATAGCCGTAGGCCGTGGCCATGTCGATACCGTGGCCGTCGGTGATGCTGTTTCCGATACAGGCCACCTTGACGGCATCCTTCTTGGGCGTGTTCAGGTGGTCGAGCCAGTTGCCCAGGTCTGTGAGCATCTGGTCGTGGTACTTGAACCAGGGGCCGAAGCCGAAGCCATGATCGCCCGTGGGATAGACATACATCGCACAGTCGTTGCCCGCCATGCGCATGGCCTTGTAATACTCCAGGCCGTTGGTCACCAGGGGCACCAGACGGTCGTCGCTGGCCGAGATGATGAGTGCCGGGGGTGTCAGGTGACGGCGCACGGCGTTCTGCGTGGAGTACTGGCGTACCATCTCAGGATCCTTCTGGTCTTCGCCGAGGAAGTTACGGCACGACCACACGTGCGACACTTGCTCGTCCATCGAGATTACGGGATAGAACAGGATGGAGAAGTTGGGGCGCTCGTCGAAGTCGGAGAGGGTGGAGACGACTGACGACAGGTGACCGCCAGCCGAGAAACCCATGATACCCACGTCGTGGGGATTGATGCCCCACACGTCGGCAGAGTCGCGCACCGTGCGGATGCCCTTCTGTACGTCACCCATGGGAATGAAACGGTCACCCTCGGGCAGACGGTAGTTCACCACGAAGTAGGCGATGCCCCGTCCGTTCAACCAGCCAGAGGCCAGATAACCCTCGTGTGAGTTCGACAGCACGGAGTAGCCGCCACCAGGCACACCCACGATGGCTCTGCCTGAAGGCGCTTTGGGCAGGTAGCACACCATCTGCGCCTTACCGTCTTCGGTGAGGTCAATCGTAAACTTGCGGGCCGTGTTCGTCAGGTCCTCTTTCATCTGCGACCATTGCGCCTGTATCGACACGGCGAGCAACAGCATACTGAAAATCATCAGTTTTCTTTTCATAATGATATTGTTTAGGTTTTTGATTTGATGAGTCATCCGTTTACGACGGCAAAGTTACGAAAAAATATCATGAAAGTGAACAACGTATCGGAAAATTTTGTATATTTGCACCATCAAAAGAAAGTTTAACTAAACACCAACAACTATGAGAGTAGGTATTCCCAAGGAGATTAAGAACAATGAGAACCGTGTGGGTATGACCCCTGCGGGAGTTTCGGAACTGACGCGCCGCGGTCATGAGGTCCTGGTGCAGCATACGGCTGGCGAGGGCAGCGGCTTCAGCGACGATGAGTATGTGAAGGCGGGTGCCAGGATCCTGCCCGCCATCGAAGACGTGTATCGCGAGGCGGAGATGATCGTGAAGGTGAAGGAGCCCATCGAACCCGAATATGCGCTGGTGCGCAAGGGACAACTGCTGTTCACCTATTTCCATTTCGCGTGCGAGAAGGAACTGACAGATGCCATGCTCAAGAGCGGTGCCGTCTGTCTGGCCTACGAGACGGTACAGTTGCCCAACGGCTCACTGCCCCTGTTGCAGCCGATGAGTGAGGTGGCGGGTCGCATGGCCACGCTCAACGGTGCCTATTACCTGCAGAAGACAAAGGGCGGCAAGGGCAAACTCATCAGCGGTGTGCCTGGCGTGTCGCCCACAAGGGTACTGGTACTCGGTGGCGGTGTCGTCGGAGAGGCTGCCGCACGGATGGCCGCCGGCATGGGTGCCGAGGTGACCATCACCGATGTCTCTTTGCCCCGTCTGCGCCAACTCGACCTCGAGACACCTGCCAATGTGCATACGCTCTACTCCTCTGAGCACAACATCCGCCAACAACTGCCGACCGTCGATATCGTCGTAGGCTCCGTGCTCGTGCCTGGCGACAAGACGCCCCACTTGATCACCCGCGACATGCTGAAACTGATGGAGCCGGGCACTGTGCTCGTCGATGTGGCCATCGACCAGGGCGGCTGCTTCGAGACCTCACGGCCTACCACCCACAGCGAACCCGTCTATACCGAGGAGGGCATCGTGCACTACTGCGTGGCCAATATCCCTGGTGCCGTTCCCAACACATCGACGCTCGCACTGACGAACGCCACCCTGCGCTATGCCGTCGCCCTCGCCGACAAGGGCTGGCAGAAGGCATGCAAGGACGATCCCGCCTTGGCTAAGGGCCTGAACATCGTCGAGGGGAAGGTGGTCTTCAAGGCCGTCGCCGATGTCTTCGGCCTCCCCTACGAACCATTTTGACGAGATTACTGCAATCCCCCCGATTGATTACGGCAATCCCTGAGATTGCCGTAACCTCCTTGATCCTCGGCCCCCTCCTCCAATTTCGCCCCTTTCACGCTATGACACTACTACACTATTACGCTGTTTGTCTGCTTCACATTGATGTTATCAGGAAAGAACTGGTGCAAATCAGGCTGCTTCTCCAAGTTAATTTCCAAATAATGCTTGAAAGACTTGCCCAATTGTCTGACGGCAGTCGATTTGCCTACTTGGCGAGCCCCACGAATCAGAAGGGGTTTGTGGTCGGAGGCATTGCGCCATATTTCCAACTGATGGTCAATATTT
>JAFRMM010000155.1 GCA_017430675.1 Prevotella sp. | reverse complement strand
TGCATATTATATTTCCTACAGGCATGCTGTCTCCCCTTGTCGGCACAGTATGTGGGAAAGGATGTTGCCTTAGGGAAAGCCAATGCTTTTCTTAACAGGTCGGGGAAATCGCGCGCCGTGGATGATCCGTCAAGTGCCCGACAACTGTCATTGGCCAATGACCGTGATGAGTTCTATGTCTTTAACGACGAGGACAATGGCGGGTGGGTTATTGTCAGCGGTGAGGAGCGGATGCCGGATGTGCTGGGCTTTTCGCCTGATGGGAACTTTGATGCCGACAATATTCCCTGTAACATGAAGGCGTGGCTGGAAGACTATGCCAGACAGGTGGATTATCTGCGTGCACATCCTGAGGCCATGGTGACAAGGAGCACTACATCTGAGAGAGAGGACATCAGTCCCTTGCTGACCTGCTGGTTCGACCAAGATGCTCCTTATAACAGCAAATGTCCGGAAATAGAAGGCGTGCACAGTAATGCCGGTTGCGTCGCAACAGCGATGGCGCAAGTGATGTACTACTATCAATGGCCCAAGCAGACAACAGACACCATACCAGGCTATACCACCAAGACATTGGAAATAGAAATGCCTGCTATCCCTGTTACTGCGATAGACTGGGACAATGTGCTCAGTGAATACCAAGGTGAGGGCAACTATGGTGATGCGCAGACAGATGCCATTGCTACCCTGATGCTGCTATGCGGCTGTTCTGTCCAGACGAATTACAAGAAGGAAGGAAGCGGAGCCAATTATCCTGCCGCCATCGAGGCACTCCGTCATTATTTTGACTATGATGATGGGATCGAGGAGTTTGACCGTGACAGTTGTGATACGGAAGTGTGGGAACAAATGATCTATGATGAACTGACCAACAGGCGCCCTGTTCTCTATCGTGGTATCAAGGAGGCGCAGGCCAGCGGTCATGCCTTTGTCATAGACGGTTATAGGGAGGGTTATTTTCACATTAACTGGGGATGGGGCGGACAGGATGCCTATGTCCTCATGACAAGCGTTGACGGATGGGAAGAATTACTCTTAAGTACACAAGAGGGTCAGGCACTGCTGTGTTTAGGCACTGCTGTGTTTATCGGCATTCTGTCACCATTGACACTCTCCAACACGAAACACAGCGGTTCCTGACCCTGTTGTGTACCCCGTTGTTTAAAACCTCGCCAATTTTGTTCCAATTTACCGTAAATTTTCAGAATTTCCTTCTTTTTTTGGATAATATATGAGATTATTTGAAAATTTATTTGTACTTTTGCAGCGGAAATACAACATTAACCGTTGAAATTGAAACATTATAGGTACATATTCGCAATAGGAGTGCTCACCTTGACGCTGACAATGGCAGGATGCCAGAACAGGAATGCTGTCAAGGGGAATGACAGCCATGTGGTCATGACGGACACGGTAAAGGCCACCGTCAAGGTGGATCCTGAGGTACAGATGGCACTGGAACGCGGCATCGTGCTGGATCGTGTGAAGAACATCTTCAGGGTCGTTTCTGAGGATCAGAGGTCTATGGGCGGCTTCGTGATGAGTGGACTATGCGATAAGGCCTTCTGTTCAAAGTCATGGAATCAGTTGATCATGGCCGTCCAGAGGAAAGAGTTTATGACCAGTACCCTGTTTTCTGAAGTGGATTACTGGACGATGACGCGCGATCCGGAATTGGTGATGTTTGAAGAGTTTGAGGTGACAAAACTGGTAATGGACGAGCAGAAGTCCGCATCTGTGTCCTTCACCGTCTATGAACCTTCGGCATACGTCCCGGCACGTGTTGATCTGGTGTATGAGGACGGCCGCTGGGTCATCGACAATTTCTACGACCTGCGATACATGCTGAACCTCCGCGACTGCATGTGGAACTACCTGAACCACGACTTTATCTGACTATTCACTGTAGGCTCTCTCTCCAATAGTTTCCTGAGAGCCGATGGTCATTTGGCGAAGGTCGTAGTAAGAACCATTGTAGATATTGAAATCGACATTGCCCTTGATGCCAGGCAGACGGCCTACATCCGTATGCTGCCAGAACTTCCACTTTCCCTTATATTCTAATGAATCTACATAATAGTGGGCGATCCAGTAGGGATACTGGTCGAAGATGGAATCGTTAAGGTAACGCGTCTTAAATTTAAAATAGGTATAGATGATAGGCTTCACCTGATAGTGCTTCTCCACCATGTTGAGCCACTGGAGCACGGAACTCTTGAACTCGTCATCGGTCTGTTCCTTGGGTTTGTGTTCCACATCAAGCACGGGCGGCAGGTCACCATTCTCCAACTTCACCGTGTTGATGAAATGCCATGCCTGTTGCTCGGCTGGTGTGTGGACACTGTAGAAATGATAGGCTCCGCGGGTGAAACCGTTTTCACGGGCCTGATAGAAATTGTCGCGGAAGTTCTCGTCTGTCTGTGTGGCACCCTCCGTAGCCTTGATCATCACGAAACGAATGGGACACTTGTTAATGACGCCGTTGTCCTTGAGTTCTTCCCAGTCGATACGCCCCTGATGGTGGGAGATGTCGATGCCGTGGATCTCATAGCCCTCAGGATAGGACACGTCGCCGTAGAGGGCGCGCCAGCGGAAGCCGAAAGGTCCCACGAAGAAATAGTAGAAGAACCAGATGTAGCCAGCCACGACGGCAGCACCTCCAATCCACCAGCCCCATTTGGGGACTTTCTGCAGGAAACGGATCAAAAGATTAGGACGCTGGCGCCCTCTCGGACCATGGTAGGTCCGAGAGGTGCCAACGCCCTTTCTCCTGACTATGCGTTTCTTAGCCATTCATTACTTTGCCTGCTCGAGAGCCAGCGTCATTGTAGGCTGGTCACAGACCTCCGTGGGTCCCCAGTACTGAATCGGACCTGGATAGACATAGGCGGTCTTGCGAGCCCACTCGTCACGATGAGCAGCAAAGGCTTTGAAGGGGGCACCATCAAGTTCCACGAGGGCCTTGCGGATCACAGGCTTCATCTCGCCGGCACGACGCTCCATGTTCATCATCATCGTAATGGGCACACCACCTGCGATCCACTGGTCAGCAGGAGCGGTGGTATTCTTCACGATGGCCATATAGCCTGTTTTGCCGTTGGCGATCAACTGGGCTGCTGAAGTACCAAGGGCATAGCAGTAATCTGCATCGAAGTTAGAAGGAGCAGCGCAGCGTCCCTCATAGCCGAAGAAGTGGTGCTGCGTGCCGAACTTGCCCACATACTTGCCTTCCTTCTTCATCTTCTCAAGTTTCTGGGCCACCATCGTAGAGAGCAACTTCTCTGTCTCGATGAGTGACACCTGTACGTTTCCGTGAGGATCGCGGTCGAGGGCCAACTGACGGGCCACGCCTACGGGCAGGCTGTTGAAGACCTTCAGGTTCTCCTCTGTCAGGTGGCTCTTGGCGAAATCGACCTGCTCATCGCGGCTAATCTCCTTAGCCTCAGGCAGAGCGAGCACGTCGTTGAGTTGGGCAATCAACTTCTTGATGGCGGGGATGAACTCGATGACGCCCTCAGGGATAATGACAGTACCGAAGTTATTACCGTCGGCGGCACGGGTAGCCACAGCGTTGGCGATATAGTCCACGATATCGTCGAGGCTCTGTCCTTTGGCCTCAACCTCCTCGCTGACGAGGCAGATGTTAGGCTGTGTCTGCAGGGCACACTCCAGAGCGATGTGAGAAGCCGAACGGCCCATCACCTTGATAAAGTGCCAATACTTACGGGCTGAGTTACAGTCGCGCTCGATATTACCAATCAACTCTGAGTAGGTCTTACAAGCGGTATCGAAACCGAAAGAGGTCTCGATCTGGTCATTCTTCAAATCGCCGTCGATAGTCTTCGGACAACCGATGACTTGCACGCCATAGTTCTTGGCAGCATAATACTCAGCCAGCACACAGGCATTGGTATTGGAGTCGTCGCCACCAATGATCACGATGGCCTTGATGTCGAGTTCGCGAATAATCTCCAGACCCTTCTCGAACTGATCGACTTTCTCGAGTTTCGTGCGGCCTGATCCGATCATGTCGAAGCCACCCGTGTTACGATACTCGTCAATAATATCCTTCGTGAGTTCCATGTAGTTGTGGTCCACCAGACCTCCAGGGCCGAGGATGAAACCATACAGACGGTTCTCGGGGTTGAGTTTCTTGACCTGGTCGAAGAGACCCGTAATCACGTTGTGACCGCCAGGAGCCTGACCACCAGAAAGGATGATACCCACGTTCATCTTCTTCGTGTTGGCCTCGCTAGCAGGCTCGAACTCCACGATGGGCATACCATAGGTGTTGGGGAAGAGTTTCTTGATTTCCTCCTGGTCACCGACACTCTGGGTGGGTTTTCCTTCCTTAATCTTCACAGCACCCTGAAGGGCCTTCGGCAACTTCGGCTGATAAGCGGCTCTCGCCATCTGCAATGCACTTTTTTCCATAATCTTGATATTTGAGTTTTAGAATGAATATTTCGTTTCCGACGTGCAAAATTAGTTTATTTTTGTTAGAAATACGAAAGAAATCAGGGTATTTTGTGCATTTTAATATTTTTTGGGGACGAAAGACTTGTTATCTCGGGAATTTTGCTTATCTTTGCTTACTGAATATATCAAAATCAAAATAAAAAGGAGGAATTAAATGTCAAACAAAAGATCACTAAAGAAAGGTATCCAACTGATTTGTGAGGAACTGTTCGCAGAATGCGTGGCCGTCTCGCTCTATGGCCATGAAACCAACAAGGAGAACGCTGAAGCACTCCTCTTCACTATCGTGAAGATGCAGGACAACTTTATCAAGCGAATCTCCCATCCGGAACCAGGTCTCAGTGCAAAGGCCTACTACAAGGATCTACGGGAAAAGTTCAGTGCTCAGGTCGGTGAGATACTTGACCAAATCAACGCATAACCATGTGGAAGAAATTTTGCAACTGGGTTTTATACAAACAATGGGGGTGGACGACTGACGTGACAGAAGACCACCCCAACAAATACATTATCTGTCTGGCTCCCCATACGAGCAACTGGGACTTCGTGTTAGGTCAACTTTACAGCGGGGCCAAGGGCATGAAGACCAATTTTCTGATGAAGAAGGAGTGGTTTTTCTTCCCTCTCGGAATCCTGTTCAAACACCTCGGAGGAATACCAGTCATACGACACAAGCATACCAGCATGACCGACAGCATGGCGGAAGCCGCCAAGGCCGCCAATACCTTTCACCTGTGCATCACGCCGGAGGGAACGCGCTCGCCGAACCCCGAATGGAAGAAAGGATTCTATTTCATTGCCCTCAAGGCTGGCCTCCCCATCCTGCTCTATGGAGCGGACTATGAAAAGAAACTGATACGCTGTACCAAGACTATCATCCCAACAGGCAACTTGGAAGAAGACATGCGTGAAATCAAACTCTATTTCAAGGACTTCAAAGGAAAGAAGCCCCAAAACTTTACCATTGGAGAAATATCATGAAAAGAATCACAACACTCGCCCTGTCTGCCGCGCTCTTGTTGTCTGCAAATGCCCAGAAGGACTTGAACAACAAACTAGACGAATACTTTAAGAACTACCGTCCCATTGGACAGCGCATCCGTTCCAGTGCCCACCTGAAAAGCCTTGAGATCAATGACTCACTCCAGCATATTGAAGTGACTGCCGACACACATTTAGGAGAGCAGACCTTCACGCCACAAGTTGTGGAAAACATCTACCATGATATTCAGGCAATGATGCCGGACTCCTGTCAGAACTACCAGTTATCAATCAAGACAGGAGGCTGGGACCTGCGACAACTGATTCCCAACCGCTTTATGAGCCAGGATGACCCGAACCGGGTGTGGGGCGACATTAACTATCAGGGAAAACCATGGGTCAGCAACGCCTCCCAGCCCTATCAGATCACCCAGGGACTTCAGAACAGGCATGTCTCCCTCTGGGCCAGTCATGGGCGTTACTACAATATAAAAGGTGACAAATGGGAGTGGCAGCGCCCTCCCCTCTTTGGTACCCGCGAAGACTTATTCACACAGACCATCGTCGTACCCTATCTGATTCCCATGCTTGAAAAGGCCGGAGCCGTAGTGTTCACCCCACGGGAACGTGACTGGCAGCGACATGAGGTGATCGTGGATAATGACAATCCACGCAAAGGCGGCCTCTATGTCGAAACGCAGGGATCGCACGATTGGCAACGGACAGACTCTCTGGGTTTCGCCTTTCACGACGGCGTCTATGTCGATCAGGAGAACCCCTTCAGGGCTGGTACAGCCCGTCAGGTGGAGACGGTGGAGCACAGTCGCTCTACCAGCGAAATATCCTACCTGCCCACCATCCCTGAGGCGGGCAGATATGCGGTCTATGTCAGTTACCAGACTGTGCCAGGAAGTATCGACGATGCCCATTATACCGTCTGGCATCAGGGCATCCCGACAGAGTTCCGTGTGAACCAGCAGATGGGAGGTTCCACATGGGTATATCTCGGCACATTCGACTTTGACAAGGGCAGCAGTGCCGACAATCGTGTGGTGCTCACCAACCAGAGCCGCCAGAAAGGCATCGTCACTGCCGATGCCGTCCGCTTTGGCGGTGGTATGGGAAATATCCGCCGCGGCTATACGACCAGTGGTCTGCCGCGCTGTCTGGAAGGGGCACGCTACTATGCGCAGTGGGCAGGCATGCCCTACTCCGTCTATTCGTCGAAGAACGGCGAAGACGACTATGGCGATGACATCAACGTACGCTCCCTGATGGCCAACCTGTTGGCAGGAGGCTCCTGCTATATGCCAGACACCACAGGCAGGAATGTACCCATAGAATTGTCATTAGCCATCCACAGTGATGCAGGATACACCTCTGACGGAAAGTCTCATACGGGTACACTTGCCGTATGTACTACTTATCTGAATGACAGCGTTTTAAGCACAGGTCGTTCAAGACTCGCTTCACGCGACTTGGCCGACGAGTTGCTCTCCACTGTCCCTAAGGAAATGCAACGGAAATATGGCAGTTGGCAGACACGCGAACTCTGGGACAGAAACTATTCTGAGAGTCGTGTTCCTGAAGTGCCAAGTGCCATTCTCGAGACGATGTCGCACCAGAACTTTGCCGATATGCGCTATGGACAGGATCCGAATTTCCGCTTCGACCTGGCGAGGAGTATCTACAAGACCCTGCTTCGTTATATCAGTCGGATGCACCATACATCCTATATCGTCAGTCCGCTCACTCCCAATCATCTGCGCGTGGAACTTCTGGGTGGCGGAGAGGCCAGACTAAGTTGGAACTCCGTGGAAGATCCTGACGAGCCATCAGCCAAGCCAATGGGATATATCGTTTATACCGCCAAGGACAAGGGCGGATTCGACAACGGCTTGTACGTCAAGGACGGAGAAACCAGCCTGACTTTGGATGTTGAGCCCGGACTGCTATACAGTTTCCGTGTTGCAGCCGTCAACAATGGCGGAGAGAGTTTTCCGAGCGAAGTGGTTTCTACCCTCTATGTTCCAGAGGCACAGAAAACCGTTCTGATTGTCAACGGTTTCCATCGCCTCGCTTCTCCTGCCGTCCGAGACAACGCTGCTGAACAGGGCTTTGACATTAAGTACGACCCTGGAGTCACATACGGAAGGACAGCCGGATGGACTGGTTATCAGACCTGTTTCAACAAGGCGACTATGGGCAAGACGACCTCAGACGGACTGGGTTTCACCAACGACTCCCTGGCGGGGCAGTTCATTGCGGGCAATGACTTCAACTATGTCCGCACCCACGCAGAGGCCATCGCCGCCGCCAAGCGCTACAACATAGTCAGTTGTTCATCCGAGGCACTGGAGAACAACGAGATACGTCCCACACAGTATAACATGGTCGATCTGATTCTCGGGCTGGAAAAGAACGACGGCTGGTCACTACGCAGATATCAGGCTTTCCCGCCTATGCTCCGCCAGCATCTTCAGTTGTTCACGTCCCGTGGCGGTGCCCTGCTCGTCAGCGGCTCATACGTGGGGGCTGACATGACCATGCCGTCAGAGCGCAAGTATCTGGAGCAAGTCCTGAAATGCACCTATGAGGGAACCAACAAGGACAGTCTGGACCGCGACACCATCATAGGACTCGGCACCACCTTCGAGTTCCATCGTCACCTCAACGAGACGCATTATTCCGCCCCCCATCCTGACATCCTTCAGCCCGTGGCTCCCGCTTTCTCGGCCATGAAATATGCTGATGAATACAGTGCCTGTGTGGCCTACGACGGTAAGGACTATAAGGCCATGACACTGGGATTCCCCTTTGAGTGCATCAAGTCGGAACAGAAGCGGCATACCTTGATGAAAGGCATCCTCAGATTCCTATTACAATCATTATAAAACTTAAAAACAAAAGCGTATGAAAATCCAGACCAATTCATCCGGAACCCGGAGTATCGAAGTCTCCGACGATCATCTTTTGACCATTGAGAAGTATCAACTTTTCCGTGACCTCATTGATTCCAACGGCTACGTGGATGAGCAGGTGCTTGACAAGTTGAAACTGAACATCCGCGGATTGCTTGAGGGCGATGCCGGCAAGGACAAGAGTCTGCTTGACCTGTGTCTTGACGTCATCTACCATCCCAACATGAAGGCATACGGTCTGCAACAACTCGTGCTGCTCTACATCAACTGGAAGAACAGGGGCAACGACAACCTTGGCATGACGACACGCGCTTACCAGGGAACACCGTTTAATTAAAGGTGAGAAAGTGAATAGTAGAGAGTATAGGCTGACGGATTTTTTACCAACCACGAAAAAGGAACTCGACCTCCGCGGATGGACGGAGGTCGATGTCATTCTCTTTTCCGGGGATGCCTATATTGACCATCCCTCTTTCGGAGTGGCTGTTATCGGGCGGACTCTGGAGGCTGCTGGCTACAAAGTGGCCATCGTGCCCCAGCCAGACTGGCATGGAGACTACCGTGACTTTAAGAAACTCGGCCGTCCACGACTCTTCTTCGGCATTTCCCCTGGCTGTATGGACTCGATGGTAAACAAATACACAGCCAACCGCCGTCTGCGGTCAGAAGACGCGTATAGTCCAGACGGACGACACGACATGCGCCCCGAATACCCAACCATTGTCTATACCAAGATCCTCAAGCAACTATTCCCAGATGTGCCTGTTATCCTTGGCGGCATTGAGGCCTCCATGCGCCGTCTCACCCATTACGACTATTGGCAGGACAGTCTCCGCAAGTGTATTCTCTGCGATTCAGGTGCCGACATGATTACCTACGGCATGGGCGAGAAGACCACCCTCGAACTGGCACGGCGGCTCAACGAGGGTGAACATATCTGTGATATCCGCAACATTCCTCAGACGGTCTATCTCTCTCGTAAGGAGGATATTCCTGGTGGTATCGGCGAAAACGATATTGTGCTCCATTCGCATGAGGAATGTCTGAAAAACAAGCGTTCTCAGGCTGAGAACTTCCGCCACATTGAGGAACAGTCGAACATGATACATGCCTCCCGACTGCTACAGGACGTTGACGGACTGTTCGTTGTCGTGAATCCCCCCTACCCGCCCATGACCACAGAGGAACTGGATGCCTCTTTCGACCTGCCCTACACCCGACAGCCTCATCCGAAGTACAAAGGTAAGCGGATCCCTGCCTACGACATGATCAAGCACAGTGTCAATATCCACCGTGGCTGTTTCGGCGGCTGTGCCTTCTGCACCATCTCCGCCCATCAGGGGAAGTTTATCTGCTGTCGTTCCAAGGAGAGCATATTGAAAGAGGTAAAACAAGTGATAGAGATGCCCGATTTCAAAGGTTATCTCTCCGACCTCGGCGGTCCCTCTGCGAACATGTACGGTATGGCGGGGCGCAACAAGAACGCCTGTGAGAAGTGCAAACGTCCCAGTTGTATCCATCCGCAGGTGTGCCCAAACCTCGACACCAACCACCAACAACTGCTAGAGATCTATCATGCCGTAGATGCCCTGCCAGGCATCAAACGCAGTTTTATTGGCAGCGGCGTGCGATATGACCTGCTGCTACATAAGAGCAAGGACGAAGCGTCCAACCGTGCCGCCCTTCAGTATATCCGTGAACTCATCACCCGTCATGTGAGCGGGCGTCTGAAGGTGGCACCGGAACATACCAGTGACCGAGTGCTCTATCTGATGCGCAAGCCCTCCTTCCAGCAGTTCTATGAGTTCAAGCGCATTTTTGATCGCATCAACCGTGAAGAGAATCTCCATGAGCAGATAATCCCCTACTTCATCAGCAGTCATCCAGGCTGCCGTGAGGAGGACATGGCCGAATTGGCCGTCATTACCAAGAACCTTGACTTCCACTTAGAACAGGTTCAGGACTTCACCCCCACGCCGATGACCAACGCCACGGAGACCTGGTACACCGGCTACGACCCCTATACCCTGGAGCCTGTCTTCAGTGCCAAGAGCCAAAAGGAGAAACTGGCCCAACGACAATACTTCTTCTGGTACAAACCAGAGGCACGGCGAGATATCGAGCATAGTCTGCGCCGTATCGGGCGGCCTGACTTGATCAATAAACTCTATTGCCGCCGCAAATGATTTTCCCGTGAAAATTTGGTCGTTTCCGAAAAAATACCTACCTTTGCAGCCGATTTGCAAAAATCAGCCAAGGTCGGTTCCGTAGCTCAGTTGGATAGAGCAACTGCCTTCTAAGCAGTAGGTCTCGGGTTCGAGCCCCGACGGAATCACTTTTTTTATTTGCTAATAGGAGCCGAAAGCCGTTATTATGGTTGGTCATCGTAACAACAGAGCGGCTCCTTTGCATATTGCGTAGGTGACATGCCCGTCTCGTTCTTGAAGATGCGATAGAAACTGGAACGGGAGAAGCCGCAGTGGTCGGCGATGGATTCGTTCGACCACTCGGGATTGGCCTTGATGACGCGCTTTGCCTCTTCGATGCGCAGTTTAGTGATCCACTGCTTAAACGACTCGTGGCCTGATGCCGTCACCCATACCGTCAACTGATTGCTGGAGATACCTATCTCGCGGGCAACCTCCGGGTTGGTGATGTCGCTGCGCAAAGGACCGCCACTCTTAATCCATCGCGCCACGGCCTGGCTAATCTGCGTCATCGCTTCAGATGATGCCGGTTTCTCATTCTTCGCTTGTTTCATCTTCTTCTCTTTCTCTGCGTTTTCCACAGCCTGACGTACCTGCAGGGCTTGCTGGGTCAGCAAATAACGCACGGACATAAACCACAGATAGAAGATGCCCCCGAAGAAGAATATCCCATAGGCGGCTAACGGCCAGCCCGACAGGAAAATAAGTAGGGGCACCGACAACGACAGCACCGTTAGCACCACGATACTCACACGGAACCAGGTTAGCAGCCCGCGCCGTTCTTGGGCGTAGTAATTGTCGAGGGCCAACTGCATGCGTGATAACTCACGGAGATTTCTCACTGAGTAGAATAACTGCATCACGGCATAGACGGCACTTGCCATCACCTCCGCAGTAAGCAGACGATCAGAGCCAGCCAGCAGTGGTTCGCCGCCAGTCGCTATACCCCAGACTATGAGGCCCGTCGCCAGAAACCACGTAGGCACTACTGCCCAACATTCTGCACGTGTCAGCCGTCCCTGTCGCTGCATGTTGAGCACGCTCAGCGACAGCAGGGCTGAGGAGGGGATGAAAAACAGCAGGTTGAGCATGGCAGCCTGAGTGACGCCCATCTGCCGCAGGTCAAGTGCATATTGCAACGCAAACTGCACGACCAGCAGTGCCAGTCCGCCAGCCATCAGCCAGCGTGACCTGTTGGCCACTTTGTCGTGCGACACCCTGCGGGGCAGCCATGCCACCAGTGCTATCGCCATAAGCAATAGCATCGTCACAGCCGTGAATTGCATCTCTCCCATCGTCGTCTCACTTTTCGCGTGCAAAGGTACGAAAAAACGATGAAATCTGCAAATTGTCGGCACGAAAGTGTCCCAATTCGACGAAATGAGACACCCAAACAGTCCCAAAACACCGAATTGGGACACCTACGCGTATATTTATAAGGTCAGTTCGGAAGGAATTTTGTACCTTTGCAGCAAATTAGTCAACCACTTATGGAAGAGTTTTCGAGATTCATCAACGTAACGCCCCTATGGCTGCTCATCGTTATCGGAATGGCCTATGCCGCCATCTTCACCACCTTCGCTGTACTGATGGTGCGCCTCTGGCGACGGTAACTATTCAAAAACGCAAGAAGAGATGATGACAAGACCAACGACATATCAGATACAATCATCCCCCGCAGGGCTTCGTGCTGTGCGAGGGATGATGTCGTGGTCTGGTGAAGAATCACTTCGAGTAATGGTACCTCAGCGAAAACACAAAGACATAGATTCTTCCACTGCTGATGGAATAAATCATCCGGTGTTCATCCGTGATACGGCGACTCCACTTGCCGTTCTCACCCTTCAGCGGTTCAGGCTTTCCAATACCAGTGAAGGGATGTTTCTGAAACAGGACTACTTCCATAAGTCTTCAATGGCTATTGGCGTAAAATTCCCTTCGGCTATTTCTTTTTCACCTTCACGCAATATCTCAACCATCCTTGGCGACGACATGATGTATTCCGTCTCATCCATCGTCTGCTTCTTAGCGGCCAGTTTCTTTACATACTTCAGCACCTTCGCCATCAAGGTCTCGTCATCGGCTATCTCGCCTATGGCGCGGTACAGTTCTGCATTCAATTCTAATGTCGTCATAATCCAAACAAGTTTAATTGTTGGGGGCAAAGTTACGAATAATTATTGAATAAACAAAATAAAACAATAAAATAAAGTAAACAATGACACGATTAAAAATCAAAACAAGACTCCTGCATGCGGCATCGCTGATGATGCGGCACGCAGAAAAAATTGCCCCCCCCAGCGGACGTAACGCACGGTGGGCAGCAACCATCATCCTCGCACTGCTCACGACGGCGACGGCGTGGGCGGCTGACATCACGCAGAACACGGCAGTGGTGATCAACAGCAGCAACATGAGCACGTACCACAACAAGAGCATCAGCGGCACCGTGCCGTCGAGTTCCTATACAGGGCAGCACGGCAACTTTATCTCACAGGGTGCCATCGTTGTGGACGGCATCGAACTGAACCTGACCATCGACGGCTTTACGGCCGACTACTCGGAGTTTAACAACTCGGCGAAAACGAGAGCATCGGGCATCTCGTTAGTGAACGGGGCAACGCTCCACCTTACCCTGATTGGCACAAACACGCTGAAAGGCGGCTATGGCGGTGCGGGCATTGCCGTGCCAGACGGCTGTACGCTGGAGATTACCGCAGCCAGTACGGGTTCGCTGACCGCTACGGGCGGTAACGAGATGGGCGGCGGCGCAGGAATCGGCTCCATAGGAAATAGCAATAAAACAAATCAAGTCAGCAACATGCTTTTCCCACAGGGTTGCGGCACTATCACAATCAATGGCGGCACCATCACGGCCCAGGGCGGCACTTGGCACCAGTATTACGATGCCGGTGGAGGCGCGGCTGGTATCGGCAGCAGTGAAGACAGTGGGGCCTCGACCTCAGCGTCTTATGGAAGTACGACCTATATCAACAATGTTACGGGTAGCATCACCATCAATGACGGCACAATTAACGCTACGGGTGGCGCTAGCTCTGCGGGTATCGGCGGTGGTACGGCGGGAACGGTGCAAGCCATCAGCATCAAGGGTGGTCAAGTAATTGTTACGCGTGGGTCTGACGATGCCGCCGCCATCGGCACAGGCTATAACGGTTTCACTTCAGGAAGCGGAACACTCACCTGTCCGCTTATTACCATCGAGCATGGCACCGTACAGGCAAACGGAAATATCGGCTTTGGCAATGCATTTGTCGCAAGCAATAACGTGGGCGACTCTTATGCATTCATCGGTGAAGCCAACGTGACGTGTACCGGCACTATGAACGAACCAAAGATGCCAGAAGTACAGAATAGCAAGACCATCAATATTCCCGACGGTGTTAGTGCATTCAGGGTCTATGACCCCGCTGGCAAGGATGCAGAATACAGCACACAAGAAACAGGCACATCAGCCCTTACGATCACAGCCCCGACAGGCTACAGGCTCCAAGTGACTGGTACTGTAAAGGCGACAGGCACATTCAAGGTCTATGATGGAACCTCGGAGAGCACTCAACTTGCAATTGTATCAAACAATATGAGCGGTACTCCAGTCTCTACGGCAAGCAGCGGACAGAACCTCAAATTGAAATACGCAACATCTGGAATGAGTTTCGGAAATCCGACTTATAGGAGTGACTATGAACTATTGGTAACGGTGTTCAGGGCCGGCGAGAAGAAAACCGTCAGCATCCAGCAGACAGACGGCGGTACGGTAGCCAGTGACAAGTCGTCTGCCGAATATGGCGAGACCGTCACTCTGACTGTTACACCCAATACGAACAAATTCGTAGAAAGGGTTATCTACAACGATGGCAGCGACCACACCGTGAACCGCTCCGACGAAGGCAAATACCGATTCGCGATGCCACTCAATGACGTGACCGTACGTGCACAGTTCGAAAACATAAACAATCTCAACTTCGGAACGATTACGGGGCTTAAAGATGTTTATCTTTATGACGGGGGAAACGCCATCGACATCAGTTACGGCGTAGAATCAGCCGACGGCACGGAGCTCAACAGTACAAGCGACTACGATGCCGTCATTACGAACAGTAGCAATGCCGCAGTCACCAGCGTCACGGCTATCGGCACCTATATGCTGACGATTACGGGCAAGAGTAACTATACGGGGTCACTGACGAAGACCTTTGTGGTTCAGGAAGGACTCCGAGGCAGTGGCACCATTGAGGCACCCTACCTCATCGGCAGCACTGACGAGTGGGATATCTTTGTCAGGAAGGTCAACAGCGGAGTCACTTTCGCTGGCCAATACATTGACCTGAAGCGTAACATTACTGTTGCACAGGGAATTTCGAATGAAAAATATTTCCAGGGAACGTTCAACGGAAACAGCCATACCATCACGATGAATAACGTCAGTGGAAAGGGATTATTCGGTTCTATGGAGCAAGAAAATACAAGCTCTTGGAGTCATCCCACTATAACCATTAAAGACCTGACCGTTGCCGGTAGCATCACTGATAGTGGAAAAGGTAATTATTGTGCTGCTGTGGTGGGAATAATTGGTGGCGGCAATCTTCCGTGTGCGTTGGAGAATATCATCGTTACGGCTGACATTACTACCACCAGTACATACGTCGGTGGTTTGGCGGGAATAGCTTCTGGTTCCCAAACCAAATCGATCAGCAACTGTGTTTTCGCTGGCAGCATCAACGGAGGCACCCATGCGGCAGGAATGGTTGGTAGTGCATATAATTACACTTATGACATAACTATCACCAATTGTTTAGAGGTAGGCACCTATACCAATGTCGCCAACTTCCACCCAATGGCAGCCGTTGCCAATAATACAGTGACTGTTACGAATGGCTATTACGTCCATCCGAAATACGGTTCGCCTAATGGTAACTGCACCCAAGGCACGCAGGTCTTTACCATCACCACCGATGGCTATTGTGATGCTACAGCTACGGTCGCCACCAGTTACGGCGGCACTGACTACTACACCGCTGGAACCGAAGTTACCCTCAGCCACACTGACCGCGCAGGCTACACATTCGGCAGCTACGAAAGCAGGGACGTAACCATTACCAACGACGCATTCACCATGCCCACCAACAATGTGAGCGTCACGGCCACGTGGACGGAGAATATTGCGACGCTCGATGAGACGACCAATGCTCTGGCAGAGTTGACGGCTATGAGCGGAAAGCAGACGAAGGTGAGGTTCACCCGCACGGGGCTGACCGCCGGAGCCTACTCGACCATCTGTCTGCCGTTCGGTTTCGATGCACCTGCTAACTGCACGTTCTACACGTTCAAAGGCGTGAAGAAGGTGGGCAGCGACTGGGTGGCTGACGTGGAGGACGCAGGAACATCGCTCAGCGCCGATCATCCCTATATCTTCACGACAACAGACACGGAAGTTACATTCTCTAACGATGCCGTGACGGCTGCCGCCAGTTACAGCGACACGAATGCCAAGACCACGGTGAGCGGTTGGACATTCCAAGGCACATACACGCCTATCACCTGGGACAGCAACATTGCCCCCGGTACCTATGGCTTTACTGGCACTACGGACACAAGCGTACAGGGTAACACGATTCAGGCCGGCACATTCATCCATCTGGTCAGCGGTGCCTCGGCCAAGCCCTTCCGCGCCTATCTGGTCTATGGCGACGGCACAAACCAACTGGCACGTGCCACGACGCGCTCTGCTGCAGAGGAACTGCCCTCGCGCATCATTGTCCGCATCATCGGCAGCAACGGTGAGACCACCGCTATCGGCACCCTCGGCACCCGCACGGGTGAAATCACCGATGCAGACGTCTGGTATTCGCTTGACGGTCGCCGACTCAATGGCAAACCATCAGCGAAGGGATTGTATATTAATAATGGTAAAAAGGTAATCGTAAAGTAAATGGAGGATAACATGAAGAAAGAATATAAAAAACCCACGATGCGCGTTGTTGAACTGCAACATAAGGTACAATTGCTCGTTGGTAGCGGTGATGACTGGAACCACGATATCGGCTACGCCCCCTGCCAGTCGTCGGACGAGAACCATCTAGTGTAAGGACTCTGAATTACGTATGATTACTTTTTTTCAAAAAGGGTGTCAGGTTGTCATAATGCCTCTAAAAAAGGACATGAAATGTTTGGTCATCCCGAAATAAGTGCGTAACTTTGTACCCCATAAACAGCAAGATGAAAAAGACATTTTTTAGTTTGGCTGTACCCATGGTGGCACTGACCGCGATCAGTTATATGATTCCCCCACCTCAGCATGTCGGCATGTGTCTGGCGGCTATGGACATGCCCATGCCCCGGCAGGAGCAGGAAGAACCCGCCCCCAACACACTGGTACAGGATGAACTCGACTATTATCTGGAACGCCATAACGTCGAGGATGAGGGCTACGAGATGGTGGTGGCCTTCGCCAACGGGCGGAGACTGGAGATAGAGAGGGAACCCAGACTTAATATCAGAAATGTCGGAAGTTGGGAAAGCCACCGCCGCGAGGGAACGGCTATCGTGCTCGACTCCCTGAGGCGCACCATTGTGGGCACCTGCCGCGATGACTCGCTGGAGACCGGCCTCCGACCAGACAGTCTCGGCACCTACCTCGGAGAATTCGGCCATGACAAGGCTGACGGTCACGGAGCCTACCTGACGCCTGACGGTAGTTACTTCGAGGGACACTGGGAGAGCGACCGCCGTCACGGCTTCGGCCTCGAACTGCTGACACCTGACGGTGAGGCGCCCCGCTTTCGGGTCGGAGAATGGAGCAAGGACAAGTTCCAGGGCGAGCGGATGAGATACACCACGGAGCGTATCTATGGCATCGACATCGCCCGCTACCAGCACGGCAAGGGCCGCCGTCCCGTCGCCATCCAGTGGAACAAGTTGCGCATCACCCACGTCGGCAAGCGCGGCAGCCATAATGTCAGTGGCACGGCAGACTATCCCGTATCCTTCGTCTTCATCAAGAGTACTGAGGGTACGAGCATTCGCAACAAGTACTATCCGGGCGACTATGCCCAGGCGCGCAAGCACGGCATCCGCACGGGAGCCTATCACTTCTGGTCCGTCCGGAAGAGTGGTGCCTCCCAGGCCGATTTCTTCCTGAAGAACACACGCTTCAACAAGGGCGATCTGCCGCCCGTGCTTGACATCGAGCCCTCCAAGGCACAGATTGAGCAGATGGGCGGCGCGGAAAACATGTTCCGTCATATCCGCGCGTGGCTGAAAATCGTAGAGCAGAAAGTCGGCGTGAAGCCCGTGCTATACGTCAATCAAACGTTTGTCAACAATTATCTGGTGAACCAGTCCGACCTGAAACGGGACTATTCCGTGTGGATAGCCCGATACAGCGAATACAAGCCCGATGTGCGGCTCACCTATTGGCAACTCTGCCCCGACGGTCGTGTACAGGGCATACAGGGGGATGTGGATATTAATGTGTTCAATGGCTACCAAAGCCAGTTTGAAGACTATCTGGAGAAAGAGACCATCAGATAGACCACCCACTCACCCACTATACAAACACAAATCGCAGGGACTCACGTAAAAGGATGAGCACCATCAGGATGATAATCAGCGGTGCCCCCTTGGAGATACCTGAAGAAAGGGCCTCCAGTATGCAGGAAAGTGACTTCAGGACACCCGCCATCATCCCATAGGCTACGGAGAACAGGGATATGCCGAAAGTTGCGATGGGCACAAGACTGCGGCTGAAAGCCGAAGGAAACAGTTCGCCAGTGGCAGAAAGAAGGATGGCATGGGGGGGCAGCGTCAGCAGGGCGACGATGACAAGATAGATGACGAGGAAGATCATGGCCACGCGAAGGGCCGTCTTCTCCCTGTAGGAACAGGAAGGCTGACGACCGAACAGCATCATCACCCCACTCTTTTGCAGACAGCCCAGAGCGGAGAGCAACAGGATAAGCCACACCAGCAAGGGCGATGCCATGATACTGGTAAACGAACCGAAGAGCCAACGGATGCCCTCTGAGGAAAGTAATGAACGTACACCCTCCATCATCGTTGCCGACAGCAGCCACGACACAATAACAAGCAGCACTTCGGCAAACAGGAGGATGAGGCAAACCGTCCCTAATATCTTCTTATTCATCATCTGCTTCGAGATTGTCGATGTCGAGCACACGGAGTTCCAGGGCGCGGACGACCAAACGGGTGGCGTTGATCCCCGAACTACCTTCTGGGAATAGTTTCTGGATCAGTTCGTTCTGTCGCTTCTCAAGACTCTTCACGCCGAAAGGCATTCCTCGGAGATTCGTGATCTGCTCCTTGGTATAGCCCAAGGCCAGATGACGGAGAAAACGCTCGTCGTATTCGTCGATCTCATAATTGACAAGAGCCTCTTGCTTCACGAGTTGACCACTGACGGCGGCCTTGAAACGCTCGACGATCTTTTCGAGGATCGGCTCATTAAACACCAGTTGCTTGCCGTCCATCACGGCAGAGACATCCCGGCGCGTCAGCAGTTCGCCCGTCTTGAGAATAATGCCGTCAGCACCTGCATCGAGCACATCCACCCATAGTTTCTCGTTGAGGATCTCACCCGTAAAGATGAGCACTTTTACATCGCGGTGGAGTTCCTTGGTATGACGGCAGATCTCCACACCTACGGTGGTAGAGCCGCCCAGACCCAGGTCAAGCAACACGAGGTCGGGCTTCTGCTGCTTCAGCAGCCTCCAGTAACCCTGCTCGTTATCAGCCGTTCCTATCACTTCCGCCTCAGGGATGTCTGTGCGGATAATTCCAAGAGTGCCCTTGAGTTCCAGGGGCACATCCTCTACGATGATTACCTTGAATTTTTCCATACGCTTGGTAATGTTATAATCATATTTGTTGTTCCGTCAATCACCGTCGCATAGATGCCGCAGCCACGACGGTTGGTGGCCTCTCCATGATCCCTGACGATCTGACGGCAGACCAGATACGGGATATGCTCGTTGGAGGGTGTGAAGAGATCGTGGGCCTCCTCTTCCGACAACTGAAGCCGCGGCAGGGGGATATGCACCTCGACATACTGGTCTTTCTGGGTGTATTGCGGTGTCAGTTTCTTCTGACCCGACTGCTTACGAATGGTCTCGAAGAGATAGCGGATGAGGTTCTCGTCGCCCAGTATCTGATGATCCTGGGGCCTCAGGTGCAGTTTGGTGCGCTCGGCTTCGTGGGTGGCCTGCTGGCTGAGGATGCCGTAGAGTTCGCGGTAGTAGTCGGTCACCTCGCCTAATGACTCCACATCGCCGGCATCGAGCAACTGGCTGATGCGACTGGGAAAATACATGGTCTCATGCTTCAGCGACGACAGGCAGTTGTCGAGCACGGCATTGGTCACGTGCAGGTTGTTGTCTTCCAGTTCCGCCTTGCGCAGTTCATCCTCCAGAAGTTCGAGATCCGTCTGTCGCTGCTGCTCCTTGAGGAAACGGTCATAAAGTCTGTGACGGTAATAGAGCAGATAATAGGCAGGGACGATGGATACCAAGAGGAGCACCAGCAGAATGACGGCGATGGTCTTGTTGGTCTGCGACTGCTGCATCACACGGCAGTACTCTCCCAATGAGTTATCCGCTGACATCTCCTTGAACAGTTGGGTGTAGATACGGTTGTTATAGGAATACAGTTGCCACTGGTGCAGGGCAAGCGCTGCCACCGCGCTCTCATTGCGGATATCAAGGATGACATGGTAGTCGGTGGCCAGACTATCGTGATACCATACGATCTCAGGTGCTGTCAGCGAAGGATTACCCAGCGACAGCATCAGGTTCTGTCCGTCCGGACAAAGTGCACGATAATGTCGGTTCAGGTAATGCCGGCAGGAGTCGGCAAATTGCAACGTACGCTCAAAGTGACCGTTGATATTGGAGAAATAGGCGGAGTCGGCATAGGCACTGGCCTTAGCGATGGGATCAGACTGGGCTTGAATCTCTGGTGAACCTAGAAAGACCAGGTTCACTAGAACCATCAGCACACGAAGTACGCCCTTCGGAAGTCGGAAGAAGAGACGACTGCCCTTACCCTGTGTACTTGCGGCGCTAATGTCACACACGGAAAACACCTGACTGGTCTTCCGGTATTTCTCTATGATGCCCTTGCAATTAAGTAGTCCGAAACCGTGAGATGGTTGAACATTGACCATGGAAGACTGAAGATTATCCTGACGGATGGGTTTCGCATCGAAGAGATGGTCAAGTTGTTCCGCCGTCATACCCTCCCCCGTATCCTCCACGGCAATCTCCACGTACTGGTCTGTCTGGGAAGCAGTGACACAGACCTGTCCTCCACGAGGGGTGAACTTCCGCGCATTGTCTGCCAGCGTGTTCAGCATGAAGAGTGTCAGGGCAGTATCGGCCTTCACCACGGCATCCGTGGGCTCCACCTGCAGATCCACGCCTTTCATCTGGAACGACTTCCGGCCCCGGGCTATCAGGTCGAAAAGTCTCTGAAGCGGAAAACTCTCTATCTTCAGGCTCAGTTCTCCCTGACGGAGTTGGATCCAGTGGGTAAGCACATCGTTATAGGCGTTAATCTGGTCCGTCAGTTCCCTGACATAACCGAGATTACCGCCTTCAGGCTGTTTCACCTCATGGATGATTCTGTCGATGAAGGGTGTAACGGTATTGACAAGTGAGATCTTGGCCCGTTGCTCCAAGTTACGGCGCTCACTGTTTTCCACCCTCAGCATCAGCGCTTCCAGTTCCTCACCCCGCTGCTCAAACAACTCATCATTGTCCTCCACCCGGCCTTTCTTCTTGTTCAGATGATTGAAGAGCCAGAGGGAGAAGAGCAGCAGGAGGATGGCTCCCACCACCCCTCCGAGCATCAGGTTCAACTGACGGGCCGTCTTCTCGTACTGGCTGGCACGAGCCTCCAACTGACGATCCTGGCGGGTGGTTTCCTGCAGGTCGAGATAAAGGTTACGGTTATAGTCGCTCTGTGGTTTGTCGTCGATGGCAGCATAGGCCACACTGAGTTGTTCGCGGATACTGGCCACTAGGTCAGGCGCCTGATAGATGGCGGAATCAGAGAGAGCCTGTTCCAGATTGTACAGGGCACTCTCGTAGTCACCTATCTGACGGAAGCAGGAAGCCAGCGTACGGTAGGCTCCAGCGATCTGATAGACGTCGCCATAGTCTTCGAAGAGATACAGCGCATCTTCCGCCAGCCATCCCGCCAACATGTCGTCATCGACACCCTCTGGATTGATGAACTTCATGGCGGGCATGTTGTCCTCCATGAGTTGAGTACGATAGTCGGCATCCATCAGATGTTCGGAGAGGGCCTCAAGGGCATTGGCAGCGAAATAGGGGTAGTCTCCCTTACGGGCCAGGAGAAAGCACCGCATCAGATGGTCGAACTCCTGCTGGTTGATCTCCTGCTGCGTACCCTCCGTAATGATGCCGCCCGCACCGATGTTATAAAGATAGTTCAGGTACTGGGCCGTATCGCGCTGCACCTCGTTGGCATCGATGGTATAGAGAGCCTCTACGGACTGCCGCTCCAGACCCACATAATAATAATAGGTGGAATTGACGATGGCATATTCCGTCTCCGCATAGAGCAGACGACGGGTATCTCTCTGAGGAAGGGTTTCAATATCCTCATGAATACGGCTCATGGCACGGCTTGCCAATTCACGGAACTCATGGAACTCGCGATTCCTTGAACGGCGCTGACAGAGACGCATCTGCTGGACATAGGCTATAAAGAGTTCCATCTGGTTGTCGGTGGTCTCCGTCACCTCGGCCAACAGTTTCTCAGCCTTGTCATACTCCATCCGGGCTATATGGACGAAAGCCAGGTTGTTAAGGGCTTCGGCCTTACCCGCAGGATAATGCCCGGAGAGATCGTATGCCTGCTGGGCAAAGTGCCCGGTGCTGTCGATCTGGCGATAATGATAGGCATAGGAAAGATCATTCAGCCTATCGACAACTTGCCTATCAGGGCGCAAACAGGCTGAGAAAAGAACGGTTGAGAGTATGAAGAGCCAGAACTTCATCCATCAAGCGCGAGCCTTGGCAATATAGCCGAATGACTCACGGCACTTATCTGTCACGTACTGCCAGTCACCAGCCTTCACTTTGTCAGAGGGGAACAGTTTGGAGCCCATGCCCACGCAATAGACACCAGCCTTGAACCACTTCGTCAGGTTCTCCTCGTCAGGAGAGACGCCACCCGTGACCATGATCTTTGACCACGGCATCGGTGCCTTCAAACCTTTGACCATGCTGGGACCGACAACGTCACCAGGGAACACTTTCGTCAGGTCGCAGCCCAGTTCCTGAGCCTTACCGATCTCAGAGACCGTCATGCAGCCAGGGCAATAGGGAACAAGACGACGGTTGCACACAGGCGCGATGTCAGGATTGAAGAGAGGACCCACCACAAAGTTGGCGCCCAACTGGATGTAGAGGGCGGCGGTAGGGGCATCCACCACAGACCCGACACCAATGGCCAGTTCCGGGCACTCCTTGTCGGCCCACTTCACCAGTTCGCCAAACACCTCATGGGCGAAGTCACCACGGTTCGTGAACTCAAAGGCACGAACGCCACCATCGTAACAGGCCTTCACAACGTTCTTGCACACCTCCGGATCCTTATGATAGAAGACGGGTACCATCGGGGCATCGCCAATCTTCTGCATCACAGCGATTTTATCAAACTTTGCCATAATTGTCAATTATCCATTTTCAATTATCAATTAGCGTTAGCGCTGCACGCGGCCACTGGCATTACCACCAGCCAAAGCCTCGACTTCCTCAACGCTCACCTGGTTGAAGTCGCCATTGATGGTATGCTTCAGGGCACTGGCAGCCACAGCAAACTCAAGAGCCTCGCCCTGCGTCTCCTTCGTCAGCAAACCGTGGATCAGGCCACCAGAGAACGAGTCACCACCACCCACACGGTCGATGATCGGGTTGATCTCGTAACGCTTCGACTGATAGAACTCCTTACCATCATAGATCAGAGCCTTCCAGCCGTTATAGGTTGCACTGTAACTCTCACGGAGTGTAGAGACGACATATTTAAAACCAAACTCCTGCATCATCTGCTTGAAGATACCCTCATAGCCAGCCGCGTCGGTCTTGCCTCCCTCCACATCAGCATCAGGCTTGAAGCCAAGGCAGAGTTCCGCATCCTCCTCATTGCCGATGCAGACATCCACATACTTCATCAGCGGACGCATGATGGAGATGGCCTTCTCAGAAGTCCAGAGTTTCTTGCGGAAGTTCAGATCGACAGAAACCGTCACACCGTTACGCTTGGCAGCCTCACATGCCAACTTCGTGAGTTCAGCAGCCTTGTCGGAGATGGCGGGCGTGATACCACTCCAGTGGAACCAGGCAGCACCCTCCATGATCTTATCGAAATCAAAATCGACGGGCGTAGCCTCTGCGATGGCAGAGTGCGCACGGTCGTAGATCACTTTCGAAGGACGCATCGAGGCACCTGTCTCAGCATAGTACAGACCAATACGATCGCCACCACGGGTGATATAGTCCGTCTTCACGCCAAAGCGGCGGAGGGCATTGACGGCCATCTGACCTATCTCATGCTTAGGCAACTTCGTCACATAATAGGCCTCATGGCCATAGTTAGCCAACGAGACAGCCACGTTAGCCTCACCACCACCGGGAATGATGCGGAAGGACTCACTCTGAATAAAACGGTCGTTGCCCTGAGGCGACAGGCGAAGCATGATCTCGCCCAATGTTACGATTTTTGCCATAGTTTTTGTTTTTATTGTTTGATTTGACATTTTTCGCGTTTGCGAGCACAAAAGTAGTAATATTTCCCGAGTTCTGCAAATATTTAAGAGGTTTTAAGGTAAAAATAAAAAAAACTTTGTACCTTTGCCGAAAATTACAGGAACTATGCCCAAGGAGATTATTACCATCAAGGATATCGCCGCCCGCGCAGGAGTATCGACGGGAACGGTGGATCGCGTACTACACAAGCGTCCCAACGTCAGCAAATCCGCATTGGAAAAGGTGAATAAGGCACTGGAGGAACTGGACTACCGTCCGAACATGTATGCCTCTGCCCTCGCCTACAACAAAACATATAATTTCTACATCGTACTGCCAAAGCATGAGCAGGAGGCCTACTGGGACGAGATCGAGGAAGGAGCACAGGCCTGTACGGATTTCCGCAGGGACTTTGGCATCAACTTGAATATCCTCTATTACGAGCGATTCAACAATGCCGCATTCACGAGGATGGTGCGCGAATTGTTCACGGCCAAGATCGACGGCGTGATCATTGTGCCCACTACGCTGGAACAGACAGCCCGCTTTACGGAGAAACTGGCGGAGCGCCAGATTCCGTATGTGTTGCTCGACTCCTATATGCCTGACCTGAAACCCTTGTCTTTCTTCGGACAGGACTCCTTCGCCAGCGGCTATTTCGCCGCTAAGATGCTGATGCTCATCGCCTCCAAGGAAAAGGAGATTGCGATTGTCAAACAGACACGCGATGGTAAAGTAGGATCTAAGCAGCAGGCTAACCGTGAGACGGGCTTCCGTCACTACATGGTAGATCATTACCCTGACATCAAGATTACAGAGGTGGATCTGCCTCTCGACGAGGAACATAAGGAATATGACGGCATACTCGAACAGTTCTTCAAGGATCATCCGAAGGTACACCATTGTATCACCTTCAACTCAAAGGCCCACATTGTTGGCGAGTTCCTCCAGAAGACCAATCGCCGTCATATCCAGATCATGGGCTATGACATGGTGCCTAAGAATCATGAGTGCGTACGCCAGGGCAGTATCTCTTTCCTCATCGCCCAGCATGCCTATCAGCAGGGCTATGCATCTGTCGATGCCCTTTTCAATGCCATCGTCATGAAGCGAGAAGTGAACCCCGTCAATTACATGCCCATTGAGATCCTGACGAAAGAGAATGTGGATTTCTACCGCAGGACGGCGATTTAGTTTATTGTTTAAGGTTTATAGATATGCCCTTGGCGACTTTCTTGAAGATTAATCCTGCCGACAGTGTTATAGTGTGCCTTCAGCCCCAAAAGAAGGGCGACATTCTTGACATCGATGGCAGACCGGTGGTCGTCAATCAGGACACGCCAGCGGGTCATAAAATACTGATCAAGGATGCACCAAAAGGTAATAACATCATCAAATACGGCTATCCCATTGGACATGCAAAGGAGGATCTGAAGGCTGGTGATTGGGTGAACGAGGATAATCTGGAAACGAATCTTTCTGGCACACTCGAATACACATACCATCCTGTTAGCCAGCCGCTTAATATCAGAAAAGAAAACCGCAACTTCAAGGGCTATGTTCGCAAGAATGGCGACGTAGGCATCCGCAATGAGATATGGATAGTACCCACTGTAGGCTGTGTCAACGGCATTGCCGAACGTCTCGTCAGGATGTTCAAGGCCGAAACACATGAGATGGGCATCGATGCCATCTATGCCTGGCACCATAATTATGGTTGCTCACAACTCTCAGGCGATCATGAAAATACCCGTAAGATACTCCGGAATATTTGTCTTCATCCCAATGCTGGGGCTGTTCTCGTACTGAGCCTTGGCTGTGAGAACAACCAGCCAAAGGCGTTTATGGAAATGCTTGGCGACTATGACAAAAACCGCATCAAGTTATTGATTACCCAAGAAGTGGAGGACGAGATGGAAGCAGGTATGAAAATCCTGCGCCAACTCTATGAGGTTGCCAAACAAGACCGGCGCGAGGAGGTGCCAGTCAGCAAACTGCGTGTAGGTCTGAAATGTGGCGGCTCCGACGGTTTCTCAGGCATCACAGCCAATCCGCTCGTGGGAGAATTCTCTGACTGGCTCGTGGCACAGGGAGGCACATCGGTACTGACAGAGGTACCAGAGATGTTCGGAGCAGAGACCATCCTGATGAACCGTTGCCGTACGGAAGAACTCTTCAACCAGACGGTGTCGATGATCAATAACTTCAAGGAGTATTTCCTCTCTCACGGTGAGCCTGTGGGTGAGAACCCCTCGCCAGGCAACAAAGCCGGTGGTATCTCTACATTGGAAGATAAGGCACTTGGCTGCACACAGAAGTGTGGCAAGGCTCCTGTCAGTGGCGTGATGGAGTATGGGGATCGTTTGCAACATGACGGTCTGAATCTGCTCTCAGCGCCAGGCAATGACCTCGTGGCAACCACTGCCCTCGCTTCCTGCGGCTGTCATCTGGTGCTCTTCACCACTGGTCGTGGTACCCCCTTCGGCACCTTTGTCCCAACGATGAAGATTGCTACGAACCCTGATCTCGCCCGTCGTAAACAGAACTGGATTGATTTCTCTGCAGGACAACTCGTCGAGGGTAGAACCATGCAGCAACTCTTGCCGGAATTCATTGACAAGATTCTGAGCATAGCCAGTGGCGGACTTGCCAAAAACGAGGAAAACGACTATCGGGAAATCTCTATCTTCAAGAATGGAGTGACGTTATGAAGAAAGGGTTCATCGCATTATCACCATTGATGGTGTTCATCTTGTTCTATTTGATCACCAGTATCATTGCCGGTGACTTCTACAAGATCCCCATCACGGTGGCGTTTATGGTGTCAAGTATCTATGCGGTTCTGGTCCTTAGCGGGAAACCGCTGATGAGTCGCATCAACACCTATAGTCGGGGAGCCGCCACGGAACAGATGATGCTGATGATCTGGATCTTCGTACTAGCAGGCGCCTTTGCCCATTCGGCGAAGATGATGGGTAGTATCGATGCGACGGTGAACCTGACTCTGTCACTCTTGCCCCCACAGATGCTCTTGGCTGGTCTCTTCCTCGCAGCATGTTTCATTTCCATCTCTATCGGAACGAGTGTAGGAACAATTGCAGCCCTCGTACCGATTGCGGCTGGTGTGGCCACAGAGACTGGTACTGACGTAGCACTGATGACGGCTGTCATCGTTGGTGGCTCGTTCTTCGGTGACAACCTCTCCTTCATCTCCGACACCACCATCATGGCTACCCAGACACAGGGTTGCCGACTGAGCGACAAGTTCCGCGTGAACGTGTTCATCGTGGCTCCTGCCGCCATCCTCATCCTCGTCGTCTATATCTTCATCGGAAAGACAGTTGGCGCACCACAACAGACACCATCGGTAGAATGGGTGAAGGTACTACCCTATCTCGTGGTACTCATCACCGCCATCTTTGGGATGAACGTCATGGCCGTACTCACACTGGGTATCCTTTTGACGGGTATCATCGGAATCCTCACGGGTTCCTTTGATATCTACGGATGGTTCGGAACCATGGGTGAAGGTATTCTCTCCATGGGTGAACTGATCATCGTCACAATGATGGCAGGGGGTATGCTTGAACTCATCCGCCAGCAGGGCGGTATTGATTTTATCATCAGGTTGCTGACACGTCGGGTGAACACCAAACGCGGAGCGGAACTGAGCATCGCAGCCCTGGTGTCACTTGTAGATATCTGTACGGCCAACAATACGGTGGCAATCCTCACCGTTGGCAGAATCTCCAAGGAAGTGGGTGACCGCTTTGGTGTTGATAACAAGAAATGTGCCTCCATCCTCGACACGTTCTCTTGTACTGTTCAGGGACTCATTCCATACGGTGCCCAGATGCTGATAGCCGCAGGACTGGCCTCTCTCAACCCTATCAGCCTCCTGCCCTACCTCTACTATCCCTATGCACTGGGCATTGTGGCCCTGCTGTCCATATTATTCAGGTACCCTAAAAGATATTCATAGGCTATGGACATCATACAACGCAACTTGTTCAGACTATTAAGAAACGGAGCATTCGGAACCGTTGAGAAGGTCGAGGCCATGTCTGCATTTAAATGGGAATGTCTCTATCAACTCTCCGTCATGCACGATGTTATCCTCTATGCTTACAATGGTATTCTGCAAAGCAGGGATCAGTTTTTCCTCCGTCTTACGGACAAGCAGTGGAAAATGTGGCAGAAGGCTGCCGATGAGGCAAAGAGGAAAAGACAAGGGATTGATGAGGAAGAAGACGAGTTCTTGCGCCCGGATCACCTGACGAATCCTGTCCTGAACCACAAACTACAAAATATCCTTGACGACGAGCACTCCGACACGACGACGCGCCACCTGTTGCTGCTTATCATCAGCATTGTCCGCCATATACTCAACGAAGGGATGCCTATCCGCCAGTTATTGGAATTAGGCATATTCCTTAAAAAGAATGGCAATCAGGTGGATTTCGATATGCTGAGGAAATGGACCAAAAGCCTGAATCTCTTGCAGATGTGCCAGTTGGAGGGCGAATTCCTGATACTACTCTATGGTTTCCAGGCCGAAGAACTCCCATTCCTTCGGGGGAAGAGGGACAAACAGGTGGAGAACATTGCCCAGGAATTATTGGAATTTACCAATACCCACTCTCACGACTGGTATTTCTCACAGGATGCCGACAGTATCTTTGTGCACAACAGTAACACCTCTGCCATGTTCAGTCATGTACGCCGTTCAGCCCGCTATTTTCGGTACTTCCCCTCGGAGAGCCTGACCAACTTCTTCGCGTCATTCGTCCACTCCCTCTCCCATATCGAAGAGTAGTCACTCGTTCGCAGGGAAGATGTGCCTGAAACGGATTTCCTTCAACTCGTGATCACCCAAGAAGCGGCTCTTGTCCACATAGCCATTGATACCCATCAGGCGTCCTTTGCTCGTATATTGCCACATGGTGATATCACGCCCGTCAGCCAATACAGGTTCCTCATTGGTGTACATGGCAATCATCAGTTTATAGTCGTTGATCTTCCCTACCAGATGTTTATTATAAAAATTCCTATATGTATAGATCAGCGGCTGCTGACGATAGGCCTGTTCCACGAGCCCAAGAAAGGTGATGAGCGAGTCACAAAACTCATCCGTAGGCAGTCCGCCTGTCGTCTCGACATCAATCATGGGGATCAGATCCTGTTCACCTGGACGGCATTGGGTCTTGAAGTTCTCCAACTGTTGTATGAGCGGACTCTTCGGGCGGAAGAAATGGTAGGAGCCTACTTTCAGCCCATAGTGGTGCGCCCATTCGATATTATGCTCATAGCGGTCATCGATACGGTCACCGCCCTCTGTGGCCTTCAGATAGACGTATTCCATCTTCGTGTTTTGCCCTACCGTCTCCCAGAACACCTGTCCCTGATAGTGCGACAGGTCAATACCATGCACATGGTCGCAGGTGTCCTCACACTGTATAAAGGGGTCATAATCAGGATCCTCCATTCGCGGATCAATGGGGGTTATCCTTCTGACAGTCTTCGTCTTCTTCCTTTTCCTTGTTTTTTTCTTCTTCACCACGCGATGTGTTTTCTGACGGCTGCGGGTCTTGGTAATCTTCCTGCGCTGGGCAGATGCATCTCCGATGGTCATTACGGCAATCAGCAACGCCAGCAATATATAGAGTTTTTTCATCGTTTCCTTTCTTTGAGGCGCAAAAGTACGAAATAATGCCGAGATACGAACAAGTTTTTGGAAGATTAACGAAAAAATCTTCATAAAGATGACATAGGATTGGAAAAAATGCAGTACCTTTGCAGCGCCGTTGGAGGAAGCCCCGCTTGTCAAGGGGTACCGTCGGCAAGATAAATTGCATAGGAATATGAAAGTCATGAAATTCGGCGGAACGTCCGTAGGTTCCG
>JAFRMM010000154.1 GCA_017430675.1 Prevotella sp. | reverse complement strand
TGTTATTTTTGAGAAATCAATGATATTGGGCGTTTCTGCAGCAACCTTTGCCTCTGAGGCATCATGGACATGCAGATTTGCAGGCATCGGCTCACAGGCTGCAGCCAGCGCCACATCGTCAGGATCATCGGCATAGGAGTGGATCTCCCATTCCGGATGCACGAGTGCCATCAACAACGAGAACTGACCTTTGCCGGCATGGACAATAGATACGCTGTTAGTAGATGCATCCTCCAACTGATAGTCGTCTATCCATTGGCTGAAGTCATCATAGCGTTTCAACAGTTTCCGTGTCTCCTTCTCTATACCTATGCCTTTATAGATATGCTTGTCGATGATATAGTCATGGAAGTAATGCGTGTTCTCGATCTGACGACGGATCTGTTCGTAACGGTTCTTATAGAGATGCTGGATCCGTTTGGTGATCGCCAGTTCGGTATCACCATACTCCCCTAACCGCTCTGCAGGGATACGTTCGCCTATCACGAGATCCACTTGTCCACGAGATGCGAATCCACTGCCTTTAGGCATCACATGACCTGTGCCGTGAAGATACAGCGGCAAGAGATCAACACCCAGTTTCTTGGCGAGATAGAAAGCCCCCTTATGGAAACGTTGGATACCCTCATTGCTTCTCAGACCCTCAGGGAATATCACCACGTTATAGCCGTCTGCCACAGCCTGAGCCAACTGTTCCTCCATGTTCTCTATAGAACTTCTGGCATTCATGAAGCGCGATACCTTGAACATCGTCTTCACGAAACGGTTTCGCCACACCCTGTCGCCTGCCATCACCAGGACATGAGGACTCAGCGAGAGGATATAGATCGGATCGAGCATCGACTGGTGGTTACAGATGATGATCGAACCCTTGTCGAACTTCTCTCCTACTTCGTTATGAAGATGGAAGTCGACACCCCATATATGAGTTACATCCACATGCATGGACCGATGGATCACCCGATGGAACCAAGCCTCCTTCTTTTTGTTCTTGTCTGGCAGACATTTCACCACCAGTCCGAAGATACTACCATACAACAGTTCCGTGAGATACACGACAGCGCAATAGGTAATACGGATGATCTGTTCGATGGTCACAGGACTTCTGCGAATTTTGTGATTGGTCTTTGTAAACCATCCGAAGATAAATGGCGGAATCACCCATGCCATCAGCACCACGGTAAACATACCCACGATTGTGACCTCTGCCAACGAATGAAGGGCAGGATGTCTGGCCACGATCAACGAACCCATACCGATAAACATGATCAAGGCTGAGATCACGATACTGTTCTTATACGAAGGCAGCAGTTTCTTATGGTAGGCATATTCATTGATCAGACCGTCGGTAATGAAGATGGTATAGTCGTCACCCTGTCCGAAGATAAAGGTAGCCAGAATCACATTGACGATGTTGAACTGCATGCCGAAGAGGGTCATGATACCCAGGATCCAGATCCATCCGATAGCCATTGGCAGGAATGCCAACAGACTCAGTTCGAGCCGCCCGAACGATAGCCAAAGGAAGATGAAGACGATGAATCCGCAGGCAAAACCGATATAGTTGAAGTTGTCGGAGAGTGTACTGGCCACAGCCCCGTTCATCCTGACAAAGTCGAAGGCGTAGCAGGACGATCCCAAAGCCTCATTCAGCGTCGATTCCAGCGCTTCCATATCCTTACCCTTGGCATCGATGATGTCGATAACGGCACAGCAGCCCGTGTTCGTACTAAAGGAGTTATTCAGGAAGATCGAACGGACAGGCTCGAAATAGTCAAACGGTTTCGGAGAATAGTCCTTGGTGATGATCTCCCGAAAACCTTCAAAAGCCTCATCACTGAAACCGAAAGCAGGCGCATGGGCCTTTAACATCGCCATCACCTCCGTACGATGCTGACTCCAGAAAGCGTTCCATCGTTCTATCCTTCGCTGCTGTTCTGCCTCAGAACAGATCAGGTTCGTGGCATCAGAATAGCCATTCAAGCCCCCCTTCTGTTTGAGTTGTTCCAGCAGCGGTGCCAGTTTCGACCTATTGTCAAGGGCCTGGTTCCAGTCTGCCCCCTCTGTGACGACATACACATTCACCGTATCATTCATACCGATGGAGGCATTCATCTCACCCAACAGATCTTTCTGCTGTTTGGTCATATAATTGATATGATGCATGTTGGTGTCAAACGAAGTGTCCAGACTATAATAGCCGAAGACAAGTGTCAGGATGAAGATCACCCACAACAGCCAACGATGACGCTCTGGAGAACCTGATGACAGTTTGCCGAAGACGAGACGCTCCTCTCCTACCTCTGCCCTCACCTTTACCAGATGCGGCAGGAATACCAGTACAAAGAGGATCGTACCCACCAGCATCAAAGCCGCAAAGATACCTAAGTCACGCAGGGCGGGGGCATCGAGTGGCATCAAACTGGCGAAGGCACCCACCGTGGTGATATTACCAATCAGGAGCGGTGCCACCATCTCCTTCAGAATCTCCCTTGCCGTTCCGCCACGACTCGTGTGGGCGATGAAGTGCAGCGGATAGTTCACGGCGATACCGATAATGATAGAGCCAATACCGATCACAATCAACGACACATCACTACGGATCACAGAGACCAGTCCCATGGCAAACAACCAACCAAAGGCGATGGAGGCACCGATGAGCAAGAGGTTCTTCACCTTCTTGAATGCAAATATCAGCAGAGTGAGAATCAGGGTGATGGCGATGGTGATGGCCCAATGACTGTCACTCTTGATCTGTTCGGCATTGCCGACAGCGATGACAGGGGCACCTGTGATAGCCACATCGACATTAGGCACTGCCTTCATCGTCTCGTCAACAACGCTATCTACATATTCCACCAGCAGACTGTTGTTTGCCGACTCCATACCACCATAAGGTGATGTCAGCATCGCCACAGCATACTTATTGTCATTGATATAGATGTAGCCGTTATCCACCTCAATAGGCAAAGCCGACTGCTGTACCTGCAGACGGTCCAATACCGGACTGAAGAGTGCCAGCGGGTCATTGCCGATATTCGAGGTGAAGAAGCCCGAGGCAGGCATCAGCATCATCTCTACGTCGTTGGAAAGTTGGTCCTTCGCATAGTTAGGCGTTGCCAACAACTGTTCCATACGGACATAATCAGAATCGCGCAGCATCACTGCCATATTCTGATAGATGAAATCCGTGATGCTGGCATACTTTTCGTAATCGATCTGGGTGGTGATCTCCTTGATATGTCTTTTCCCGGGCTGGGAATTGATTTTCTGGGCAAAGGAATCGACGGCCTCTGCCAGAAGGTCCCGGTCTATCTGGCCGTCTTTGGTCTTAAACATCGCATAGATGCGTTGTCCACCAGAGATATCTTGGTAGATATTGATAGCCTTCTGCTCATTTCCACTTAATGGCAGGAAGTCGTAGATGTTCTCATTATAGGAGAGCGAGAACATCATCACAAGCAGCGTCATGATCAGTCCCAACAGAAGTCCTGTAAACAGGGCCTTGCGCTGATGGAGCATGTCATATAGACGTAGAAAGAAGTTCACCATTACAATTGATTATTGACTAAATTCTGAAGCCACTTCAGGAATTTTTCTTTCCATCCGATAGCCTCTTTTGTTGTTTTCTTCTCTGACACCCCGAATCCGTGTCCACCCGTACGGTAGTGCTCATACTGATGAGGGATATGCTGACTAGTCAAGGCTGAATCCAGAAGGATTGCATTACGAGGATCCACCACAGGGTCGTCGTCGCAGTTCATCAGGAACACTGGCGGACAGTTGGCAGGCACATGTCGTTCTACCGACAGCGAGTCCATCATCTCCCCAGTAGGAGAACCGCCCAACAGTCCGCGACGCGAACGCTTGTGGGTAGCAGGATGCGTCATCGAGACCACAGGATACATCGGTGCCACGAAATAGGGCGCCTGTGAGGTACCAGCCAACTGCTCTGCAGCATGCATCACCAGATGACCGCCTGCTGAGAAACCCATACAACCGATACGGTCCGGCATGACACCATATTCTGCGGCATGACTCCTCACTTCATCGAGTGCCCTGCACAGGTCGTTGAACCCCTCCGGGAAACGGCGTTTTTTCAGATACACATGGAAGGTGAACGATGCCCACCCGCCATGGCTGTATTCCACCACAAAGGCAGCGATGCCATTATCACAGAGCCATTGTGCCACCTCATCGCCCTCACCCTGCTTATCCAACCAGAAGTAACTACCACCAGGACAGACAATCACACCTATCCCCGTGGGATTCTCCTTGGGGATGAAAGCCCTGAACCGGTAGGCATAGGAAGATAGACCTACCAGCAGCAGACAGAGCGTGACGATGAACCTGTGTTTCATTCTGAACAGCGATCTACGTCAGCATAGAGTCTTCTGAAGAAGTCTCTTTCTGTCTCACCGATCTGCTCGACCATATCAGCCAGATCATCAAAGGTCAGACCCTCATCCTTACGCTTCTTCAGAACCTTAGACGACTGATAAGAGAACTCTCTCCACTTGTCGCCGATCTGCGTCATCTCTTTGGAATAGTTGTTCAGGAAATCCAGACCTGTCTTCTCCGCTGCCTCCTGCAGGAAGGCACCATAGACATATCGGAAACCGGCACCACCCGTACCTGTCTCTTCCAACATACGGATGATCTGCGCCAGATTCAGCAATGCCTTCTTACGACCCATCGTCTTCTCCCAGGTTCTCATATTCTTCGACAGATAGACGATACCGTTGGCACCGGCGAAAGGTATGAATTTAGGCTGGAAGGCCATATTCTTACAGTTCTTCTTGATGGCTTTCAGGACCATCGGCTTCAGATCGGGTATCACCTCGGGCATCTGCTTGATCCAATACATCTGTCCCATCAGGGGATAGGTGCCTTTGGTGAAACGCACCTTCTTCAGATCCTTCGTGCTGAGGGTCACTTTCTCGATGGTGACGGGATCCAGTACACTATACACACCGGTCTCTTCATCTTTTCCTACAATACAGATATTGTGGCCGTTAAAGTGCACACGATACTCGATCGGATAATACGGCAGGTAATAGATACCGACCACACAACCCACTGGGGTCTTCTGGCCCAGCAGCACCTCGTCCAATTTCTTCATCGCACGGTCCTGACTC
>JAFRMM010000153.1 GCA_017430675.1 Prevotella sp. | reverse complement strand
CGCAGATCGTGCCTCAGAAAGAGGTGAGGGCAGAGCGCGTGAGGGAGGAACGTGTGAAGGAAGAGCCCGTGAAGGTAGAGACTATCGTCGTGCCTGAGATGCCTGAGGGCTTGGATCAGATAGACCTGAGTCCTGTGAAGGAGATATCACAGCCAGTTCTGCCAGTTCAACCTGTTCAGCCAGTTCAACCTATACAGCCCGCACCTGCGCCCGCACCTGCGCCTACACCAGTGCCCGAGGCAGCGCCTCAGCCACAGCCTGCAGGCCCCGTCTTCAAAGTGCAGATTTTCGCCAGTTCGGTGAAGTTGAAGGCCACAGACGCCCGTTTCAAGAAGCACAAGGATGCCGTGTTCTATCAGGAGAACGGTATGTATAAGTACACGATAGGTGCATCAGAGGACTATAATGCCATCAACCGTCTCCGTAAAGAGTTGCTTGCCGACTTCCCAGAGGCATTCGTCATCGCCTTCAAGGATGGCAGCAGAATGAACGTTGTGGAGGCTATCAGGGAGTTTAAATCGAAGAAATAAACAAGAGATATATGAATAAGTTCAGCAAGGAAATCCAGATAGGTCTTGTGGCCGTAGTGGGAGTTGTCGTGTTGTATTTCGGCCTTCAGTTCCTTAAGGGTCTGACCATGTTTTCATCAGACAGCAAATATTTTGTGAAGTTTGATAACATCACAGGCCTGTCGGCATCAAGTCCCGTCTATGCCAACGGTTTCAGGGTAGGTGTCGTGGAGAATATCATCTATGACTACGAGCATCAGGATCATATCGTGGCTGTGGTAGGCTTGAATAAGGAGATGCGTCTCCCCAAGGGTAGTACGGCAGAGATTGTCAGCGATCTGCTGGGTAACATCAAACTCGAACTGGTGCTGGGTCCGAATGCCTATGATTTGGTTGAGCCTGGTGATACGATTACTGGTGGCTTGCAAAGTGGTGTGATGGGTATGGCTGCCGGTATGGTGCCTCAGATCCAGAAGATGTTGCCGAAACTCGATTCTATCCT
Source organism: Prevotella sp. (assembly GCA_017430675.1). The sequence goes on along the minus strand of JAFRMM010000153.1, from coordinate 955 downwards.
GGCTAACGTCAATATGCTCCTGTCTGACCCAGCCCTAAAGAACTCCCTGCATAATATTGATGATATCACAGCGAATCTGAAAAAGACGTCGAATGAGTTGAATACCATGACAGCCAGTCTGAATAATCAGATGCCGTCGATGCTGAAAAACGCCGATGGAATGCTCGCCAATGCCAATGATCTGACTCGTAATCTGAACGAACTCGATCTGGCTGCAACGATGGCGAAAGTCAACCAGACCCTTCAGAATGTGGAGGAGATGACGGCTAAGTTGAACAGCAACGAAGGTACTCTCGGACTGCTTATGCGCGACCCGCAATTGTATAACAACTTGAATTCTACGATGATGCATGCCGACTCGCTGGTGATTGACCTGAAACAGCATCCGAAACGCTATGTTCACTTCTCTGTTTTCGGCAAAAAAGATAAGTAATTTAGATTTTGTCCAAATAGTAGAATTGGCTTGATATGTAAAAGCCTCGTCTGCAATTGCCTTATTTTAGGGTGTTTGAATTATGCAAGGGGGGTAACATTAGTGATACCCCGTGAAACATTATAACTGCCACAAAAATAGGAGGTTGGTGTTGATTGTACACACGACACAGTTTTTTTTACATTTGCAGGAATCAAAAAAAACACCTACCTTTGCACTCACAATCATCAACTCTACCTAAAGAGAAAATTAACAACTGAATAATAATAGCCGACGAATGGAGAATAGTCATCAGGCGCTTTGGGACAAATGCCTTCATCTGATTGAGGCAAATGTTACTGAGCAGCAGTTTAAAACGTGGTTTGCGCCAATTGTCTTCGAGTCGTACTCTGAGGCAGAGCATACGCTTCTGGTGCAGGTTCCAAGTATGTACGTGTACGAGTACTTGGAGCAGTACTACGTTGGACTATTAAGTAAGGTACTCGCGCGGGTGTTTGATGCTAATGTGACCCTCCGCTATCG
>JAFRMM010000152.1 GCA_017430675.1 Prevotella sp. | reverse complement strand
CTCGAACCCTGGACACCCTGCTTAAGAGTCAGGTGCTCTACCAACTGAGCTACGGGTGCATCTTTTTCTTTAGCGGGTGCAAAGGTACTCACTTTTTTTGATTCCACCAAACTTTTTATGGAAATTCTTCCAAAAAGTTTATTGGGCGGTGGCGTGGAAGCCTTCCAGGTTTTCATAGCGGCGACGCATCATCCGCGTATAGATGTTCCTGATCCACAGGGGATGGGTCACGATGAAGCACAGCCCGAGCACGATCATGAAGACATAAGTGCCCGTCTCACCGATGGTGATGAAGCCGATGGCGGCTATCGCACCGGGGCCGAACAGGGCGATCATCTCGATGACGATCTGCATGCCGTTCTCGAAGTTGCCCTTGGCCGTCACCTTCTGCTGGAGCGGGAGCGTCTGCTTGTTATAGACGGCCAACTGGAAGATGATGAAGTGCAGCAGTCCTGCCGTGATCGACATATAGGCCAGCAGCATCAGGATGGTGAACTTACCCGTGAAGACGGCGGGCAGCATGATCACGAAGGGAATCAGGAGGATGGCGCTGTAGAACCAGAACTTCGCCCTCAGCAGGGCGATGATGTTCTCATGGTGCATCATCAGCAGGTCGATATAGTTGCCCTCCTGGCCCATGATCTTGATCAGCGTGGTGACACTGTAGATGGCGAAGCAGTAGATGCACCAGAAATTGATCATGATGGCATTGTCGTACATCGGCGTGTAGGCCACCAGCGACGACATCACCACAATCAGCACGAGGCTCATGATGCAGCGGCTCTTCATCGTCTTGTTGCGGATGTTCGACTTCAGTTCGATCTTCATGTACTCGCCGATAAGGCCGAAGCGGTTGAAGAAGGCGAACTGCGACACGTGCTTCAGTGCCCGCTCACCTTTCCTTGAGATCTCCTCATAGACATATTTGAACTGGAGATGGCGGTTGATGTAGAACAGGGCCGCCAGGACTATCAATATCGCAGGGATCAGATACCAACTGCGGCCAAACGCGGCGTAGGTGTCGAGCAACTTTCCGAAAGTCTTCTTGTCATAGTCCAGCAACAGCGGTATGAAGGGTATCAGGTAGAAGGCAATGGCCGCCAGCCACCACACGATCTTCCTGTTGATCAGCGTACGGAAGAAGAGATAGACCTGACTGTTGAAGATGATCAGCAGCAATGCTCCGACCAGTTCTGCCAGCGTCGGCCAGAAGCCCGCCCCGGCCAGGAGGATGATGTAAGAGTAGGGTAGGAACATGGCCAGCCACAGGAAGTTATAGCCGCTCAGATGCGATGAAACCAGGAAACACTCGATGGCCGTATAGCGTGAGATGGGTTGCAGGATATAAGGCTTCACCATCATGCCGGGCGTAGTCTGAACGATGAAGCGCAGGAGGAAGTCGATCATCATGATGATCGGCATCAGCGAGATCATCCGTCCTGCCTCGCCATCGGCCGTCATGGCAATGATGACACCGTATAAGATAAGGTACAAGGCGAAGAAGGCACCGCCGAAATAAATCAGTGCCTTAGCCCACTTGTTCTGTTCAAAGACAGGACTGCGCTTATAACTTAGGTTTGTGTTCTTTCGTAAGAGCCTGTATAACTGGAACTTATTCATCTTAGGTCAATCACTTCTGCTTGTGGGAAATCCTTGGCGTTGAAACGGAACTGGCTGTCGGGTACGTTCTGCTTCTTCAGATTCGAGATATCGAAGATCGTCCACTTCGTACCCTGAAGGAGTTTCACCTGCGTAGGGTGATAGGTACTCTTGTTGATGGTGATAAACATCTCGCGGATCTTCTTGTCCTTCGACGAGGCGGTGAGATGGACGATATAGTCCTTGCCCGACTTGTTCAGCGTATAGTCATAGCCGTTCTTGTAGAGGTTGATGAAGTTGTAGGGATTGATGGCCTGCAACTGTGCCTCCGTAGGCGTTGTCACGTTCACCTCGTCATTGTTCTTCATATAGGTCCACTGTGTCTTACCGTCAAACCAGACGATGGCCTGTGGCGTCGTGGCATGGAACTTCTTCCCCTTGACGGCAATGGTACCGCTGGTGCTTCCCATGCTGCCAGACATCTTGAAGTCGGCCTGCACACCCGATTTCACCGTGATATTCGCTGCAGTCCTGTCAAGCACGCTCTTGGCCGTCTGTGCGAATGTGATGGTGCTGAAGAGCACCGTTGTTATCAGAAAGCAAATCCTTTTCATATCTTTTCTTATCATCAATGGTCAATCATCTGAAACTGCTGAGCAGGTTGTTCAGGCTCACCTCGTCCTGGATCATCACCTCACGTGGCTTCGATCCCATGGCGGCGCCCACGACACCCGCCTTCTCCAACTGGTCCATCAGACGGCCGGCACGGTTGTAGCCGATGGCGAACTTACGCTGGATGAGGGAGGTGGAGCCGCTCTGCTCACGCACGATCAGACGGGCTGCATCCTCAAAGAGGGGATCAAGGTGGGCCATATCCACATCCTTACCGCTGCCGTCACCCATATCTGCCTCAGGCATATCGGGCTCTGGCAGTTCAAACGGCTCGCCATAACTCTGCTGATCGGCGATGAATTCGTTGATCCTCTCCACCTCTGGCGTATCTACAAAGGCACACTGAACACGTACGGGCTCAGCACCATTGAGGAAGAGCATGTCACCACGGCCGATGAGTTGTTGTGCTCCCGTGCGGTCGAGGATGGTCTTCGAGTCAATACCTGCACTCACCTTGAAGGCGATACGGGCGGGGAAGTTGGCCTTGATATTACCAGTGATGATCGTAGTGGTAGGACGCTGGGTGGCAATCACCATGTGGATACCCACGGCACGTGCCAACTGGGCAATACGGGCGATGGGCAGTTCTATCTCCTTGCCAGCCGTCATGATCAGATCACCGAATTCATCGATGATCACCACGATATACGGCATATAGCCATGTCCACCGAGAGGTGGTATCTTACGGTCGATGAACTTCTTGTTGTATTCCTTGATATTACGCGCACCAACATCCTTCAGCAGGTTATAACGGGTGTCCATCAACTTACAGAGCGAGTTCAGCGTGCGTACCACCTTCGTCACGTCGGTGATGATGGGATCGGCATCCTCGTCAGGCACTTTGGCGAGGAAGTGGTTGATCAGCGGATTATAGATGGAGAACTCCACCTTTTTCGGATCCACGAGCACGATCTTCAACTCGGCAGGATGCTTCTTATATAATAAAGAGGTGACAATGGCGTTCAGACCGACGGATTTTCCCTGACCCGTGGCACCTGCCACGAGCAGGTGAGGCGCCTTGGCCAAGTCGAACATGAACACCTCGTTGGTGATCGTCTTACCAACGGCACAGGGCAGTTCCATCTGTGACTCCTGGAATTTCTTGGAGTTAAGGATCGATTCCATCGACACGATCGAGGGCTTGGCATTCGGAACCTCGATACCTATCGTTCCCTTGCCAGGGATGGGGGCAATGATTCGGATGCCCAGCGCGGAAAGGCTCAGGGCGATATCATCCTCGAGCGAACGGACCTTCGAGATGCGTACACCCGGCGCCAGCGTGATCTCATAGAGCGTAATGGTGGGACCTACAGTGGCTTTGATGCTCGATATCTCCACGCCGAAAGTGCGCAACACCTCGACAATACGGTTCTTGTTGGCCGTCTGCTCCGCCATGTCGATATAAGGCTTACCGTCGTCTTCATACCTCTTCAGTAGGTCGAGGGTCGGGTAGCGGTAGTTCTCCAGGTCGCGCTTGGGGTCGTATGGCTCCAGATCGCTCATGTCGGCCAGCGTCTTCACGTCAGCCTTCTCTTCTGAGTCTGCCACCTCTATCTCCATGCCTACCTCGTCGTCTTTCGGGGGCTTGACCGTCTTCTTTGGCTTCTCAACGGGCACATCTTCATCCTTATAGCCTTTATCCGTGACGACAGTCTCTCCGTCATCCTTGAATTCCACCGTCTGAGTGGCTGGATCATCGAAGTACTCTGGATCGTCATCTGGCTCTATCTGATTCATATAAGAGTCGGGTGTCTCGTTGGGGTCATTATTCGTGATCTTAAATTTAACCTTATTGAGAAACTTGGTCGGGTTCAATAACTTACGGATAAAGAAAATAGTCTCTGCACTGACGTATGTCAGGAAGATAATAGCCGTCAGACCTAAGACGGCCGTCAGTCCTGGCACCCCTACCAGATTCTCAATATACTGGCACACGAAGAGCCCGTGGTCTCCACCAGGATTGTAGCAGGTATCGGTAAGGAATGGAGAGAGGAACTTAGCCAGTGTAATGGATGCCCAGACCATCAGGATCATCAATGCCAGAAACCACTTTAGCAGGTTCACCCTGTAGGCACGTATCAGATGGATGCCTAATAACAGAATGAATAACGGGATGAGGAAGGCGGGCAGTCCGAAACAGCGCTTGATGAAATACCAGGAGGCGTAGGCGCCGATGCTGCCACAGGTATTGGCGAATTCATGGTTCTGGTTCAGCATCTCGCCCTCACGCGGATCCTCAATCAGGCTCTGGTCTGCTGCTCCTGTCGTGAAATAGGAGACAAATGCCAGTGTCAGATAGATAGCGACGATGACAAGCAGGATGCCTAATGTAAAACTCAACCGTTCATCCTGGAATATATGTTTGATGCCCAGGAAGCCAGAACGTCCTGAACTGTTTTTTACCCTTTTATCGTTTCTTTTTTTGGCCATATTCAGTCTGTTTACACAAATTTGATGCAAAAGTAGTCGAAAAAAGTCAGAATTCAACATAAAATCCTGTTTTTTTTGTAATTTTGCACCAAGAAATGGGAAAGTTAATTTATAATAAGTTCGACAAAGCCATTATTGGCAACCTGAAAAGGGTCATATTCTACGGGAAGATAATCGTCATATACACCGACCAGGAAGCAGAGAGAGCCGTCAATTATCTGCTGTCGCAGCCTGTTCTCGGCTTTGATACGGAGACGCGTCCTGCGTTCGAGAAAGGCAAGCATTATAAATGTGCGCTCCTGCAAGTGGCCACCAACAAGGAATGCTTCCTTTTCCGTCTGAATCAATTGGGCATGTGCCCGGCAGTAAGGCGGCTGTTGGGCGACACGACCGTGACGAAAGTCGGACTGGCATGGAACAACGACCTGCTGTCCCTGCACCAACTCGGAGCCTTTGATACCGGCACATTCATCGATCTGCAGGACATGGTGAAGGAAATAGGCATTGAAGACCAGAGTCTTGTGAAGATCTATGCGAACCTCTTTAATGAACGGATCAGCAAGAACGACCGCCTTTCCAACTGGGAGCGTGACATCCTGAAGGACAGCCAGAAGGTTTATGCTGCCATTGATGCCTGGGCCTGTGTCCGTATCTATCAGGAGGTATTGCGGCTAAAGACGACGCATGATTATGAGTTGGTCGTGAGGGTTCCCGAAATAATAACAGAGAATGATGAAACAAGTCTATCTGAAACGAGGTAAGGAGGACAGTCTGCTCCGGTTCCATCCTTGGGTGTTCTCTGGTGCCATCCAGCATGCAGATGAGGGCATCGGGGAAGGCGAGGTCGTGAAGGTCCTCACCAGTTCTGGCGATTTCATCGCGACAGGGCACTATCAGATCGGCTCTATAGCCGTGCGTGTGCTCTCTTTCCGTGATGTGCCCATTGACGATGCTTTCTGGCAGGCACGTCTGACCTCGGCCTTGAAGATGCGCCAATCCATCGGTATTGCCGACAACCCTGACAACAACACCTACCGTCTGGTGCACGGCGAGGGCGACCTGTTGCCCGGCCTCGTCATTGATGTCTATGGCAAGACGGCCGTCATGCAGGCCCACAGTGTCGGGATGCATGTCTGCCGCATGGACATTGCCCGTCAGTTGATGACAGTGATGGGCTCCCGGCTTGAGAATGTCTATTACAAGAGCGAGACGACCCTGCCATACAAGGCTGATCTGGGACAGGAGAACGGTTTTATCTACGGTGGAAGCGAGGATAACATCGCCATTGAGAACGGTCTGAGGTTCTATGTCGATTGGCTCCGTGGTCAGAAGACAGGCTTCTTCGTCGATCAGCGGGAGAACCGTTCCCTGCTGGAGAAATTCGCCAAGGACAAACGCGTGCTGAACATGTTCTGCTATACGGGTGGCTTCTCTTTCTATGCCATGCGGGGTGGGGCGCAACTCGTCCATTCCGTCGATAGCAGTGCCAAGGCCATCGAACTCACCAACCGTAATGTAGAACTGAATTTCCCTGGCGACAGCCGTCATCAGGCTTTCTGCGAGGATGCCTTCAAGTATCTCGAAGAGGCTGGCGACCAGTACGACCTGATTATCCTTGACCCGCCCGCCTTTGCCAAGCACCGTGGGGCCCTCCACAATGCACTCAAGGGCTATACCCGCCTGAACAACAAGGCTCTTCAGAAGATCCAGCCGGGCGGCATCCTCTTCACGTTCAGTTGCTCGCAGGTTGTGACGAAGGACAACTTCCGCAATGCCGTCTTTACGGCAGCCGCCTTGGCAGGAAGAAAAGTGCGCATCCTGCATCAGTTGCACCAGCCGGCAGACCATCCCATCAATATCTATCATCCTGAGGGCGAATACCTGAAAGGACTGGTGCTCTATGTTGAATAAAGTATCCGATTTCATCGCGAAGCATCAGATCCTGTCCCACGACGCTCTGTATATCGTGGCTCTGAGCGGTGGGGCTGACAGCGTGACGCTCCTGTTGATTTTGCAACAGTTGGGCTATCGGATAGAGGCTGCCCATTGCAACTTTCACCTGCGGGGCGAGGAGAGTGACAGAGATGAGAACTTTGCAAGAGCCCTCTGTGAAAGGCTGGACATACCATTCCACGTAATCCATTTTGATACAAAGGAATACGCATCATTACATCAAGTAAGCATTGAGATGGCAGCCCGCGACCTGCGCTATGGCTATTTCCGTCAACTCTGTCAGGATATCGGTGCTGCTGCCGTCTGCGTGGCCCATCATCGGGATGATGCCGTAGAGACGCTGTTGATGAACCTGATGCGTGGCAGTGGTATCCATGGGCTGACGGGCATCCGTCCGAAGAATGGCCACATCGTCCGTCCGCTGCTCTGTGTCAGCCGTGAGGAGATAGAACAATATCTCCATTCCATCGGACAGGATTACGTCACGGACTCAACGAACCTTGTTGATGATGTGGTGCGTAACAAGATCCGCCTCCGGATCCTGCCGCTTCTGAAGGAGATCAATCCCAAGGTTTCAGAGAATATCGCCAAGACAGCCCAATATCTGTGTGAGGCGGAGAAGGTGCTTGACGAATCCCTCGCAGCACGGAAAACGGAGATCATACAATGCGGTCATGACGGATTTCCACAGACGGTGTCCATCCCTTCGCTCATCAGACAACCGTCGCCCGAACTCTTCCTCCATGAGTGGCTGGCACCGTACGGTTTCAATGCCGCCCAGACATCACAGGCCTTTGCCCGTCTTCATGGAGAGTCGGGTAGGGAGTTCCACTCCTCCACCCATACGCTGGTCATCGATCGTGAGAAACTCATCCTTGTCCCTCTTAAGGCACCGATGAAAACGATGAAAATACCAGAGACGGGCCGATACCGTTACGATGAAAAGACCTGTTTTGATGTCACAGTGACAAACGAGGTCAGTATCTCGAAAGCCTCTGATACTGTCACGTTGGATGCAGACACCGTACGATTCCCACTCACCGTGCGCCCGGTGGAGACTGGTGACCGTTTCTGTCCTTACGGCATGGAGGGTCATCGGTTAGTCAGTGATTTCCTGACGGACAGCAAACTGTCGCTCATCGACAAACGACGCCAACTGGTAGTGACGGATGGCGACGGACAGATCATCTGGCTCGTAGGTCTCAGGAGCGATCACCGCTACAGGGTCACGGAGCAAACTGCTACTATTTTGCGAATTGTTTGGTTATTAGAGAAATAATGCTTACCTTTGCAGCGCATGACAGGCTTGAAGATCATACGGATAGTGGTATTTGCCTTTATGACAGGAATGCTGGTATGCGGTTGCGGAGGCAGACAGCAGGCGAAGTCGTATGTCTCAGAACTGACGAGCGATGACAGCATGACCATCAAGATGGGCAAGTGGGAACTGATGAGATATCATAGCGACAAACTGGGTATGGACATCAACTATCCGTCGTTCCTCTATCACCAGTCATTGCCGACAGAGGACTCTCAGGAGATCTTCATCGCCGACGACATCTCCATCTCCATCATCGTTGATTCCCTGAATGGCATGAATTACAGTGCCGGTCAGCAGATGATGGGCATGGGGGCTGACCTGGTGGATGTGGGGGACAACTATAGCATCCAGACAGGTTCGGATGAGAACTGGGACTATTATGGAAAGGTGATCGACGACGACACCACGCGAATCGTGACCGTGATGCTGCGATATGCGCCCAACCATGCCGAGGCGGTGGAACCGCTAAGGGAGTGGGTGAATAATTTCAATGTAGAATAATAAAAATCCCTGCCGCTTGGCAGGGATTTTTTATTTGCAAGGAATCTTATCAATACGTTTCTGATGGCGTCCGCCCTCGAACTCGGTGGAGAAGTACTCGTCCATGATGGCGCGAGCCGTCTCTTCATCGATGAAGCGGCCTGGCATCACCAGCACGTTGGCATTGTTGTGCTGACGGATCAGGTGGGCGATCTCAGGGATCCAGCAGAGACCGGCACGGATCGACTGGTGCTTGTTGAGTGTCATGTTGATACCCTCGCCACTGCCGCAGATAGCAATACCTGGGAAAACCTCGCCCTGCTCGATGCCCTCGGCCAGTGCGTGACCGAAGTCGGAGTAGTCGCAGGAGTCCTCCGTATATGTACCGTAGTCCTTATAGGGATAGCCCTTCTCGGCGAGGTACTTCTTGACGAACTGTTTTAAGGCAAAGCCAGCATGGTCGCTGGCTATGCCTACTGTCTTGACTTCCATTATGCAAGGAGTTTCTTAACCTGCTTATAGACATTCTCGCCAGTGTAGCCCAGTTTCTCGTCGAGCACCTTGTAAGGAGCAGAGAAGCCGAAACTCTCCAGACCCCAGACGGTACCGTCGGCACCTACCAGACCTTCGAGGTTCACGGGCAGACCGGCGGTCAGACCGAACTTCTTCTTTCCAGCGGGCAGGATGCTCTGCTGATACTCCTTCGGCTGGCTGCGGAACAGACCCTCAGAGGGAACGCTGACGATGCGCACCTTCACGCCGTCCTCACGGAGCAACTTGGCACCGGCCTCGAGGGTAGATACCTCAGAACCGGAAGCGAGCATGATCACGTCGTAGTCCTCATCAGAGCCGGCGACGACGTATGCACCCTTGGTAGCCTGGCTGTAGTCATTGCCCTCGGGCAGCATCTCGATGTTCTGACGGGAGAAGATGAGTGCCGTCGGCGTATCGATGTTCTCCATAGCCATGCGCCAGCAGACGGTGGTCTCCTCGGCATCAGCAGGACGGACAACCAATACGGAGTTCTTGCCGTGGTGGTTCTTCAGTTTCTCCATCAGACGGATCTGTGCCTCCTGCTCCACGGGCTCGTGGGTAGGACCATCCTCACCGACGCGGAAGGCGTCGTGCGTCCAGATGAACTTCACGGGCAGTTCCATGAGGGCTGCCATACGGACGGCGGGCTTCATGTAGTCGGAGAACACGAAGAAGGTACCGCAGGCGGGGATCACACCACCGTGCAGGGCCATACCGATACAGCAGCATGCCATCGTGAGTTCAGCCACACCGGCCTCGAAGAAGGCACCGCTGAAGTCACCACGGACGAGGTCCTTGGTTTTCTTCAGGAAGCCGTTGGTATTGTCGGAGTTAGAGAGGTCGGCGGATGCACAGATCATGTTGGGCACCTGCTCGGCGAGTTGACCCAGGACGGTGGCCGATGCGTTACGTGTAGCGCAACCGGGCTTCTGCTCCACCTTGCTCCAGTCGATCTTCGGAGCCTTGCCGCTGAACCACTCCTCGAGTTGCTTGGCCTGCTCGGGATGACCCTTGGCCCACTCAGCCTTCTCGGCATAGCGCTCGGCCACGAT
>JAFRMM010000151.1 GCA_017430675.1 Prevotella sp. | reverse complement strand
TTGGGTACCGACCAATTTTGGAGAGCACTGTTAATATTATTTCTTATAGTACTGTTAGAATCATTGTTTGTGGCTATATTGTTTATTTCTTCCGATGAGAGGATAGTTGCCTGTTTCCCATCGACAACCAACACATAGCAGCCTTGATAGAGACTGCCGACTTCTGGTACGGGGGCGTCGATTACACCTTCATCGCTGCTCTCGTTACTGTTGCTTTCACTGCCATCCTCATTGAATGTGAATTGGATGGTCTTTTCTTCCAGCCATGATACGCCAGTTATGGTTCCGCTGAGTGTAACACTGGATGAACTGCCTTGTCCTGTATATGTTCCCACGATGGTGATCTTGTAGTTGGCACCCAATTCCTCCTCACATGTATAAGAATAGGTGGAGTTGCCAATCCTGACACTGATGGTTGGCTTGCCGACAGAGGGTAATTGGTAGATTTCTGCCGTTTCTTCCCATGTATTGCTGTCTTCCTGCTTCACCAAAGGAATGGTGCAAATGCCATCCTCTCCATCGTATGACCCGTTTAACAGGATGGATTCATAGAAGGGCGAGATGCTCACAGAGACTTCCTCCGTTTCATCAGGGACGTTTGTAATAGTAGTACTGACGATTTGGCAGACTTTTCGTTCCATGCCCAATGTCAGAGTGTTACTGCCTTTAGAGGAAAGAGTGACGGTAGCACAGGCAGTCATCAGGTCGTCGAATGCCTTTCCCTCCTTCAAGGAAATAACTGAAGTCTTTTCAGCATCCTCTTGGGCGGGAAGAAGCAATCGGCTGTCATCCGCTCCTCCAATAGCATAGATAGCAAAGGTCCCTTCAGGCAGTTCCATTGAGATTGGAGTATTTGTTTCCTCCTCAGTCTGAGATGCGATGCACTGGTTCTCACTGTCGAAGACATAGAGACGTACAGGTGTGGCGATTACCGGATCGCCGTTGCCTCCATCACCACGGGTAAGCACTGTCAGCCGACTGTCGCGCTCCATCCTGTTGTCGTTCATCACTTCCTTGCTGCATGCGCACAAGGTCATCATTCCGCATATAGCGGATACAAATAAAACACTTTGATTTTTCATACTTTTGTCTTTCATATTTGGTTAGACATAAAATCAACTGGGGGCAAAGGTAGGATATATTTTTGAATTATCCAAATTATTGGGGTGTTTTTTCACTTTTTTTTGTATTTCCAGAAAAAACTCCCGATTCTCAGTTCACTTTTCTCACTTATTTCGTATCTTTGCACGCAGAATCAAATAAAAAAAATGTATTCATCATGTCAACATTAACTATCTGTATTGTCGTGGTCTTCTGTATCGGCTATCTCTGTATTGCCATGGAGGGACTGACGAGAATCAACAAGGCAGCCATCGCGCTGCTGATGTGTGTGCTGTGCTGGACCTTGCTGATGCTGGGCCCTGCCGCCTATTACCCTGAGATTGCGGAGGGCAGCGTGGTGCACCATATCGCCGAGGTGATTGAGCACCACCTGGGCGACGCCGCGGGGACGCTCTTCTTCCTCATGGGCGCCATGACCATCGTGGAGATCGTGGATGGCAACGGCGGCTTCAACTTCGTGCGCGACGCCATCAAGACGCGATCCAAGCGCAAACTGATGTGGCGCATGGTGCTGATGACCTTCTTCCTCTCAGCCATCCTCGACAACCTCACCACCTCGATCGTGATGATCATGGTGCTCAGGAAACTGGTGCAGAGCCGGGGAGACCGTCTCATCTATGCCGCACTGGTGGTGATCGCCGCCAACAGCGGCGGCGCCTTCTCGCCCATCGGCGACGTGACCACCATCATGCTATGGATCAAGGGCGTGATCACCACACAGGGCGTCATCACGGAGATCTTCGTGCCCTCACTGGTGTCGATGCTCGTGCCCGCCTTCATCCTGCAGTTCCAACTGCAGGGGAAGTTCGACAAGTCGCTGAACCTGCCCAAGGCCGAGGTGAGCCAGTTTACCAAGGCTCAGCGTAACGTGATCTTCTGGCTCGGCGTGGGCGGTCTCTGCTTCGTGCCTGTGTTCAAGACACTGACGCACCTGCCCCCGTTCATGGGCATCCTGCTCGTGCTCGGCGTGCTCTGGACGGTGACGGAGATCTTCCACTATAACACTGCGGAGGATGACACGATGGCCAAGCGCGTGAGTGACCTGCTCTCCAGGATCGACCTCTCGACGATCATGTTCTTCCTGGGTATCCTGATGGCCGTGGCCGTGCTGCAGGAGGTGGGCGTGCTGACGATGCTCGGCAGTGTGCTGGATACCACCTTCGAGGGTAACCACTTCCTCGTGACGGGCATCATCGGCGTGCTGTCGTCGATCGTGGATAACGTGCCTCTCGTGGCGGGCTGTATGGGGATGTATCCCGTGGCCGCGGCGGGCGACATGGCCGTGGATGGTATCTTCTGGCAGTTGCTGGCGTACTGCGCCGGCGTGGGTGGCTCGATGCTGATCATCGGCTCCGCTGCGGGCGTGGTGGTCATGGGGCTGGAGAAGATCACCTTCGGATGGTATATGAAGAGGATCACGTGGGTGGCGTTCGTGGGCTACCTCGCGGGAATGCTCGTCTATTGGTGCGAGAGGGTGGTGTTCTTCTAACCTCTCACCCCTAACCCCTCAAATTCTCACACGGGATCCACATCCAGAATGTGGATCCCTTTCCTTCGCCCTCTGAGGTGACGCCGATGTGGCCGTTGCAACGGTCGGCGATGGCCTGGCAGATGGAGAGGCCGAGACCCGTGCCCTGCACGAAGTCGTTGAGTTTGACGAAGCGCTCGAAGACGCGGGACTGCTTCTCACGGGGGATGCCCACGCCCGTGTCCTCGCAGTAGAAGTACAGGCCGTCGGTCTCGCCGTGGCCGTCCTTGGTCATGCGGCGCTCCTGGCGGTAGCCTACCTTGATATGGCCCTGCTGGGTGTATTTCACGGCGTTGGTGACGAAGTTGGTGAGCACCTGCTGCACGCGACCCAGATCGAGGGTGATGACGCACGTCGTATAGGGGTTGTCCTTGATGAACGCCACGCGGGGCTGCTCCACGCGCTGTGCCAGCGTCTGGCACATGTCGTCGAAGGCCGTGGCGAAATCCACCTCGCGGGTCTCGATGGCCAGAGCCTGTCCCATGCTCGAGGCTTCAAGGATGTCGTTGATGAGGCGCATCAGCATGTCGCAGTTGTTGCGGATGATGCGGATGAACTCCAGGCGCTCCTCCATGGTATCGACGACGGGCAGCAGGTCGCTGAAGCCCACGATGGCATTGAGGGGCGTGCGGATCTCATGCGTCATGTTCGCCAGGAAGGCGCTCTTCATCCTGCCCGAGTCCTCGGCGCGTGCCGTCTCTTCCTTCAGCAGATTCTGCGTCTCCATCAACTTCGTGATGTTTCGCGCGATGCCGAAGTAATGCGTCAGACGGCCGTCCTTGTCATGGCAGGGGATGCCGCTGATGGCGTACCACACGGGGTGGCTCTCCATCGGCGTATATCGGTAGTGGTAGATGGCATTGTAGGGCTCCTGAGCGGCCACGCAGTCCCTGATCTTGGCGTGGACCTCCTGGGGGTCTGCACTGTCGATGCCTTCGAAGAACTGCTGGATGGTCTCCATGAAGTCGTCGCGACGGCCTGAGCGCGTGATGCTGATGTTGCCTGTAGATATGTAGAAGTTCCAGATGAACATCAGGCTGTTCTCTAACAGGTAGTTCAACTGGCTCTCGTAGCGGATGATGGCCTCGTTGGTGCGCTGGATCTCCGTCTCATGCCTGCGCTGCTCCAGATACATCTGGCGCTCGGCGGTGACGTCGCGCGCGGTGACGACATAGTAGCGCAGGTCACCGTGGCTGTCGCGCATCGGACGGATCCTGAGTTCGATGTATTTGTTGATGTTGATCTCGGCATAGTGCATCTTCTGGCATACATGGAACTCCTGATTGCTGCGGGGGTCGAACTGGTTCTTGAAGAGCGGCACGTCGAAGAGGCATAACTGGCGGAAATAGCGCTCGCCCTCCATGTCGAACTCGCAGAGGCGCTTCATGTTCTCGTTGAGGTCGATGAGCATGCCGTCCTTGTCGTAGAAGGACATGGCGATCAGGTTGGTCTCGAACATCCTGATGTACTTGTTGCCCATCTCGCTGTTGATGCGCTCCTCCTCGATCTCGTGCGTGATGTCCTTCATGGAGTAGATGATGAAGCGCGTCTTGCCGCCCTCCTTCTCGGGTACGGCATTGCCCTGGATATAGTGCCACTCGGGACGGTCCTGGGTGCCCAGGTTGAAGCGCCGTGTGAAATTCCACTGCTCGCTCTCTCCCGTGATCAGCATGTCGTTACGGCGACGCGACTCCTCGCGGATATCATCTGGCAGACGGTTGAACATCTCCTCGCACGTCTGGCCGTCATCCGGCAGTATAGACCCATGGAGGTTGCGGAAGTGGTCTCGCCCGATGTCGTACTCCGTCACGTAGAGGTTGCCCATCTTGATGGCCTGGGACATGATGTTGTTGATGTCCGAGGAACGGCTGGTGACATTCCGTACACGATTGCGGATGAAGTGGCTCAGCAGGAAGCCTATGATGATGGTGATGACGGAGACGATGAGCACGAAGAGGGATATCGGCGACGAGTCGTTGTGCACGCGCTCGGGGTGGTACCACTTGTCGTGGATGACCTGCAACTCGCCGGACTGCTCCAGACGGGCGAAGGCGTCGTCGATGGCGGTGATGAGTTCCTGGTCGTAGCCGATGATGCGCAACTCACCTGCGGGGATGTCGGTGTCGTCGAGCACCAGGCTGTCGAGACCGAACTCCTTGATCTTCATCTTCAGGGGTAACTCGCCCCAGATATAATAGGAGTCACGGCCGTTGCGGATATTGGTGAGGGCCTCCTTCGGCGAACGGTAGTCTATCGTGAACGACGGGTTGTAGTCCTGCTGGATGCGCAGCGTGGCGTAGTCGTTCTTCTTCAGCATGAGGGTGTCACTGGCAGTGAGTTGGCTGATCCTCAGGAGGGGCTTCTGGCTCTTCCGCCTGACGGACTTCAACGAGTAGTACGTGATCATGTTCTGCGTCATCACGTAGGGGGCTTTCAAGTAGGAGTCGCTGAGGGCATGGATAAGGTCGGCCTTATGGTCCTCGAAGGTCTTCGTGGCCTGGTACCACTCCTGCATGACGAACTGATGGGGGATGTCCAACTTGTCGAGCACGAGGTTGAGCACCTCGACGTTATAGCCGTCGGGCTCGCCCGCGTCGTTGCGGAACTCGTAGGGCGGGAACTCCCAGTCGCTGACGATGATCAGGGGATGCTCCCTAGTATATTGACGGGTGGCCTGTGCCCTTGCCGGCAGCATGGTACCGAGGCAGAGCAGACTGGCTATGAGGGGTATGATGGATGGTCGCGTCATGATCTTACTCTTTTATATTCTATCTACCTCGTGGGCCTTGCAGGGGATGGAGAACCACACGCTGGTGCCCTTGCCGATGGTGGACTTGATATTGATGGTGCCTCCCAGGTGCTGGATGAGGTCGTGGCAGATGCTCAGCCCCAGGCCCGCCCTGGCATTGTTGGTGTCGCCGGTGACGAAACGATCGAAGATATGCGCCAGCACATCCTGGGGGATGCCGTCACCCGTATCATCGACGGCCACGATCAACTCGTCGCCGAAGTAGTCGTAGCGCACGAGGATGCGGCCCTTGTTGGTGTGCTGCACGGCATTCGTGATGATCTTGTCCATGATGATGCTGATATTGTTGTCGTCGATATCGACCACCAGTTTCCTGAAGGAGTTCTTCACGACATATTCCACACCGGCCTTCTTGTCGTTGGCCCAGACGGTCTCGCACCTGGACTCCATGATCTTGGCGATATCCAACTGGCGCGTCCTCATCGTCACCATGTCGGCATCCAGGCGCGACAGGAAGAGGATGTCGTTGATGAGTTTGAGCAGTTTGGAGGAGTTCTCCTTGATCTCGTTGATGAAGATGGTCTCATCCTCGGCGGAGTGATCCATCTGGAAGAGTTCCGCGAAGCCCACGACGGCATTCAGGGGCGTGCGGATCTCGAAACTCATGTTGTGGAGGAAGGCGTTCTTCACCACTTCCACCTCCTGGGCGCGGAGCGTCTCACGCGCCAGTTTCTCCTCGACGTCCTTCAACTTGCTGATGTCACGGCACATGCCGAAGTACTCCTTCACCCTGCCGTCCTTGTCGTGGTAGGGGATGAAGTGGAACTGCAGGTGGATGGTCATGCCGTCCCTGCCATGGATGGCTGTCTTGATGTCGGTATGGACGGTACTGCCCGTCTGGTTGTCCATGCTGTTGAGGATGCGTTCCACCTTCTTCTTCGAACGCTCATCGACGAGGTTCAGCAGTCGTGTCTGTGTCAGGGTGTATGCCTCGCGGTTGGCCTCGCTGAAGATCGTGAACAGATGGGTGTCCACGTCGTATCTCACGATGCGGATGCCGCCGACGGTGAGCACGTAGTCGATGTTGCGGATATAGCCGGTGATCTCGTCGTTGGCTTTCTGCAGTCTGAGCATGTTCTTCTCCAACTTCTGGTAGGAGTCGGCAATCTCGGTGACATCGCGGCCCGTGCCGTAGATACCGATCATTTTGCCGTTGGCATCGTAGATGGGCATCAGTTGCAGTTCGTAGTACAGTTTCTCGCGATTCAGCATCCTGTTGAGGGAACGGCTGTCGGAGGGAGAACGGAAGATCTGTGTCATGTACATGTAGTCGAAATCCTTCAGGGAGATGTCCATGCCGAGTACGTCGCTGATGGAGATCTTCATCTTCCTGACGGTTTCGATGTCCGTGCCGAGGGCATTGAGGGCCTTCTGGTTGATATCCTGGATGATACCGTGCTCATCGTAATAGACCATATCGATCATGGCTGTCTGGAAGATGGCCTGGTAGCGCAGCATGGCATCCTTGACTTTCATCTGGCGGAGCAGTTCGTTGGTGACGTCGCTGCGCGTGCAGAGGATGGTGTCGGGCTTCCCGTCCCTGCCACGGCGCAGCACGGAGAGCGAGAGGGTGTAGTGGTGCTCCTTCCTGTCCTTTCCCTCCTCGAAGACCTTGATGTTGAGGTTGGCGTACTTGGTCTTCTGCCGGATGATGTCGTCGAGGGTCTGCTGTAACTGGCGCACGTCGTCAGGATGGTAGCGGTAGGAGAACTGCTCTATGGTGGAACTGCGATGGGGCTTCCCCTGCTCATCCATCCAGGTGAAGGTCTTGGCCATCACGTTATAGATCCACAGGCTGACATGACTGGTCTTCAGGATCACTGACAGGCGGTTGTTGCTCTTCCGCAGGGCCCGCGTCATCTTCCGCTCACGGAAACGGTAGTAGAAGTAGTAGAGCAGGGTAGCGAGGGCTATGAGGGCCAGTGCCGTGGCCACCTTCCACACCCATTCCGGGATGCCGGAGTCCTTGCGCTCGGGGTAGAACCACTTGTTCTGAATGGGCTGCAAACGGTCGGAGGAGCGCAGTTTGGCATAGACACTGTCAATCTGTCCCAGCAGGTCATGGTTCTTCGACATGAACTTGTACTCTCCGTAGGGCAGGTCTATGGGCTGGATCATTAGGTTGTCGGTATGGAACTTGCGCATGAGCCACTGCAGCGACATGGTGTTCCACACGATGACGCCTTCACCGGTGGAACTGACATGCTGGATGGCTTCCTTCATGTCGTCGTAGGCAATGATCTCCCTGGCCCATCCGTTGTTCTTGAGGAGGTGGTGGCTGAAGGCGCCATCATGGACGATGACCGAATATTGTGACAGTTCCCTGCCTGTCTTGACGCTGACGGGATGGTCCTTGGGCATGACGATGCTGTGGGTGAACAGTTGGACGATGCTCTTGCCGTAGGAGGAGTTGCCGCGCGAGAAGTCGGCATCCATGCGCAGCATCAGGTCTGACTTGCCGTTCTTCAGGTCTGCCTGGGCCTCCAGGGTGGGCATCAGTTTGATGACGTAGGGGATGTCGAGTTCCTTGAAGATCAGTTTCAGCAGGTCGATGTTATAGCCGTCGGGCTCTCCGTTCTCATTCAGGAAGACGTAGGGCCACAGGTCCCACGCGTCTTCGTAGATCAGGGGATGCTCGGTGGTGAAGACCCTGGTGCTGTCTGTCTGCGCCTGGATGGTCATGAGGGAACAGAATGCCAGAAGCACCGTCAGTATGTGATGTCGTGTCATGGTAGGGATGTTGTTTTCATTGGTTATTGATGACGGCCTCGCAGGGGATCCATATCCAGAAGGTGCAGCCCTTGCCCTCTCCCTCGGAGATGACGCCGATCTTTCCGTTGCAACTCTCGGCGATGGCCTTGGAGATGTTCAGGCCGAGACCCGTGCCCTGCACGTAGTCGTTGAGTTTGACGAAGCGCTCGAAGACCCGTGGCTGGTCTTCCTTCCGGATGCCGGCACCTGTGTCCTCGCAGTAGAGGTAGAGTCCGCCACCATCTTTCTCCAGGTACTGGTAGCCCACCTTGATATGTCCCTGCTGGGTGTATTTCACGGCGTTGGTGACGAAGTTGGTGAGCACCTGATGGATGCGCTCCTTGTCGATGGTGGTCGTCAGCGAGGTATAGGGGTTCTCGGAGATGAATTCCACGCCCGGGGCCTGCACGCGCTGCGACAGTGACAGGCACATGTCGTTGAAGTCCCTGGCGAAGTCCGTATCCACGGGCTGGATGCGTATCTTCCCGCCTTCCAGTTCTGAGACGGCGAGGACATCGTTGATGAGCCGCATGAGCATGTCGCAGTTGTTCATGATCACGCGGATGATCTCCTGCTTCTCCTCGGGGGTGCTGAGCAGTGGCAGTACGTCGGAGAATCCCACGATGGCATTGAGGGGCGTGCGGATCTCGTGCGTCATGTTGGCCATGAAGGTACTCTTCATCAAACCTGACTGATTTGCACGCTCCGTCTCCTGTTTCAACTGCTCCTGCTTCTCTATGAGGGCATTGACATTGCGCACGATACCATAGGTGCCCGTCTGCTTGCCGTTCTCGTCATAGGAGGGTACACTGTCGATGAAGTTCCACTGCAGGCCCTTGCCCTCGTGGAAGAAGGGGTGCATCTGCATCAGGTTGGTCCTGGGCTCCTTGAAGTAGTTCTCCAGGTTCTCCTGTCCCTCACCGAACGGACTGTTGACGAAATGCTCCACCAACTCATCGAGGGTGATCTGCTTCTCCGGAGCATTCATGTTCTTATAGAAGGTGCACGTATGGTCCTTATAGGAGGTGCGGAAGTAGCGCATGTCGCACATCTCCATCAGGTATTGCAACTCTGTCTCATACTGCTGGATCTCCTCATTGGTACGACGGATGATCATGTCGTTCACCCTGTTCTGGAGATAGAGGTCGCGCTCCTGTGTGATGTCACGGAAGGAGACGGTGATATAGACCGGTGAGCCATCCTCGTCGAAGATGGGGTGAATGAGCATTTCCAGATAACAGTTCACGTTGCGCTCGATGACGGTGCTCTTCCTGCAGAAGAACATGTCCCCGATATGACGGTTGTTCAGGATTTCGCGGAACACGGGGAGGTCGTAGAAAGACGTGCCATAGTAGAAGGGGTCGTCTTCGGACTGGAACTTCAGGATCTCCTGCATCTTCTTGTTGGCAGTGATCAACTGCCCGTCTTTGTCGTAGAAGGCCAGACCTGTGATGGACTGCTCGAAGACCCTGCGGTACTTGTCTGTCAACTGGTTCTGGTTCTTCTCCTGCTCTATCTGTTCCGTCTTATCCGTCAGCGTACAATAGAAGGTGGCAGAGGTCTTCAGGTTCTTGTTCCTGAATTCGGCAATGCCTGAGTCATGCATGTATCGCCAGTGTCCGAGATGCTTCTCACGGCTGATGTCCCAGCGGAAGGTGCATTCCGACATCTTGTCTCCATCCATCAGGCGCTTGAGGAAGGCCGTATAGTCCCTCCTGTCGTCAGGGTGTATGTATTCGAGACTCTCCTCGTAAGTCATACCCTCATCCGGCAGGAAGTCACCGTGCAGGTTAAATCCTATGTGGTCCTGCATGGAGAGCCGCACCACATAGTTGTTGCTGACGTTGAGGGTATGCTGCATCACCGTGGAGAGGTCCTGGATGCTCTCACTATTCTTCCGGATGCGGAGGATGCTGATGCGGTTGAAAATCCAACTGATGATGAAGAATACGACCACGGCGAGCACCATGAGCAGGGAGATACCCTGTACCCTCGTCTGGGCAGCGACCGTATCGGCGATGATATGTGTGAGTAGTATGTTCATCTTCTGCGGGTGTTAGGCGATGATTTCAGATTTCTTCTCAAGGCTTGTCATCTCACAGGGGATGCTGACATAGAAGACGGTGCCTTTTCCTACTTCCGACTGGAGTTCTATCGAACCTCCCATCTGCTCTATGAGTTCTTTCACGATAGGCAGGTCAAGACCCGTACCGTGGCGCTCTTCTTCCGTGTTGCGCGAGAACCTGTCGAAGGCTAAGGCCCTGGCCTCAGGCGAGAGTCCCTGTCCTGTGTCCTCGATGGTGATCATCAGTTCACCATGGCGGTATTCGTACTTGGCGCGTACCATACCCTCCTGGACACTGTAGGCGGAGAAGATGCAAAGTTTCTCGATGACCATGCCGAGGTTCTGCTGGTCAATCTTGACATCGAGCCGTGCATAGGGATTCTCCACAACGGTCTTCACATTCGGTCCCAGTGTGCTCCATCCCATGTAGCACCACCCGTCGAAGAGGGAGGCGAAGTCGCAGGGCTGGAGGTTGAACTCGATCATCCTGGCATCCAGGCGTGAGATGAAGAGGATGTCATTGATCAGTTCCAGCAGGATGTTGGTATTGGTCTTGATCTCCTCCGCAAAGACGGGCTCGTCCTCTGGGTTGTGCTCCCCGTTGTAGAGTTCCGCGAAGCCCACGACGGCATTCAGCGGTGTGCGCAACTCATAACTCATGTTTAGCAGGAAGGAGTTCTTCAGTTGCTCTGTCTCCTGGGCCTTGGCAGTCTCCTCCCGCAACTTCCGCTCGGTATAGGTCATCTCCGTCTCGTTGCGGCACATGCCGAAATAGTGGGTGACCTCTCCGTCTTTGTTGAAGATGGGCATGATGTGGAAGTTCAGATAGACGTTCCTGCCCTGGGCATCGCGCAGGATCGTGCAGAAGGTGCCGCTGATATTCTCCTTCTGGCGTTTGTCCATCCTGCGGAATAATCCCTTGGCACGGCGGCGCTCCTTTTCCTTCAGCAGCGTGACGGCACGGATTTCCGTCAGCCTGTACTGGGCCTTATTCAAGTCACTGAAGATCTCCAGTTCATGGGTGTCAGGGTAATAGTTCAGCAGTCGTACCTCACTGACCTTCAGGGAATAGTTGATATTGTTGATATATGCCTGGATATCCTTGGTGGTCTTGTTGAGCAGCCTGCCTACTTCCAACTGGTGATGATTGGATTCCACCATCTCCGTGATGTCACGTCCTGCGGTGACCACACCCTGTACCTTGCCCTGCTCGTCACGGATGGTACTGACGTTCATCTCGTAATAGAGTTTCCTGCCAGTGCGGATCTCAGGTGCTTCCTTGTCAGCAGCCTTGACCTCGTTGTATTGGGATATCGTAGATATCTGGCAGTTGTCCAGTTCCTTCAGGTTCAGTTCAGCAAGGGCGGGAATGTCCCTGTAGTTGATCTTATGCCTGAGCAGGGTCTCACGGTCCTTGATCTTAAAGGTCTCACACGCCTTGTCGTTGATGTCTGCCATGTTGCCGTTGGCATCATAATAGATCATATCCACTTGGGAGGAGTCGAATACCGTATGGTAGCGCAGCATGAGTCTCTGGGCTTTCTCCAGTTTCTCCCTCTCCTGCGAGATGTCCTGTTGGATGCCTAATAATACGGTAGGACGGTTGTGCCTGTCGCGGCGGAGGATGGAGACATTGACCTCGTAGGTCTGCTGCTCTTCCCCGTTTTGGGGGAGGCTTCCCTTGACATCCAGAGACTCTGAAAGGGACTCGCCTTCGCTGATGGCGGTGATGGCTTTCCGCAGTTTCTGGAAATCATTACGGTCGTAGAACTGGGAGAAATCAAAGGAGGTGTATTTTGTTTCCTTGGTATTCTGGTAAGAGACAACTGTATATAACTCGCGCTCAATGTCGTATGTCCATATCCGGGTCTTGCTGGAGTCTAAGATCATTGCCAACTGTGCGTTCAGGCGGTTTGACTGGTTTCTGGCATCCTTCTCCCTGTAATAGAACACGCGGTTATAGAAAAGCATGACGAAGACCGTAATCAGGAATCCCGCCACCAGATATGCCAGGTCATGATGGATGTCGAAGAGTGTCTCCATATTCTCTTTTTGGGCATAGGCGGCAAGTGCTCCTGCCTGCATGATACAGAGGATACTGATCCTTGGATAGTATTGGCGGATGCTCATATAGGTTTCCAGTCTTATAGTAATCAAGCGCAAAGATAAGGCATTCTTTCCAAATAACCAAATATTTGAACGAAAAATACGCAAATTACCCCGTTATGAGGCAATTTGCGTAGGGAAAAAGTGCAGATAGTCTGCTTACAGAGGATATTCCTCGAAAGCGTAGAGCACGGTGGAGAGATAGCGCTCACCAGTGTCTGGCAACAGGGCTACGATGGTCTTGCCCTTGTTCTCGGGGCGCTTGGCAATCTCCGAGGCAGCGTAAGCGGCGGCTCCAGAGGAGATACCTACCAGCACACCGTCATACTTTGCCAGTTCACGTCCTGTACGGATGGCATCGTCGTTCTCTACGTCGAACACCTCGTCGATGAGGTCACCGCTATAGGTCTTGGGCACGAAGCCGGCACCGATGCCCTGGATCTTGTGAGGACCACTCTGTCCGCCGTTGAGTACGGGTGAGGATTTCGGCTCTACAGCGATCACCTTCACGTTGGGATTCTGCTCTTTCAGGTATTTGGCCACGCCGGAGACAGTACCGCCAGTACCCACACCTGCTACGAAGATTTCAATCTTGCCCTCTGTCTGAGCCCATACCTCAGGACCAGTGGTGGCATAGTGCTTCGCGGGATTCGCGCCATTCTCGAACTGCTGGAGGATGATGCTGCCAGGGATACTGTCGCGCAGGGCCTCAGCAGCCTTGATGGCACCGGGCATACCGTCCTTACCACTTGTCAGACGAACCTCTGCACCGTAGGCTTTCACCAGGTTACGGCGCTCGATACTCATGGTCTCGGGCATCGTCAGGATCAGTTTATAGCCCTTCACGGCTGATACCAGTGCCAGTCCTACACCCGTGTTACCGCTTGTAGGCTCGATGATCGTGGCACCGGGCTTCAGCAGCCCTTTCTTTTCTGCGTCCTCAATCATCGCCAGAGCGATACGGTCTTTCACGCTGCCGCCGGGGTTGAAGAATTCCACCTTGGCGATAATCGGGGTCTCAAGTCCCTTTGCCTTTGAAAACTTACTGAGTTCCAGTAATGGGGTGTTACCAATCAGGTCGGTCAACTGTTTTGCAATCTTTGCCATAATCCAAATGTTTTTAAATGTTTAACTTGTTCTTTGTTCTTTCTGGGTGCAAAGGTACGGCGAAATTCTGGTTCTCAGAATAGCATATACGGGTTATTCCACATACCACGATTATGGTATTTTGCCTTTTTTGCCTCTTACACCTCTTTTATTATTAGGGAAAATGATGCAAAAAACTGTAAAACATTTGGTCGTTTCAGGGAAAAGCGCTACTTTTGTCATCAGAAAGACTAAAACTGTAAGATTATGATTGACGTAAAAGAGACTTTAAAGAAGAGTGAAGAGCGCATGGAGATGGCGGCCATGTTCCTGGAGGACGAGTTGAACCGCATCCGCGCCGGACGTGCTAATCTCGCCATCCTCGATGGTGTGCGTGTGGAATCCTATGGTAGTAAGGTGCCCCTGAACCAAGTGGCCAACCTCACGGTGCCCGATGCCCGTACTATCGCCATCAAGCCTTGGGACCGCAAGGAGATCAAGAACATCGAGAAGGCTATCATGGATTCCGACGTGGGTATTACCCCCGAGAACAATGGTGAGGTGATCCGCCTGAATATCCCGCAGCCTACGGAGGAGCGCCGTCGTGACCTCACGAAGCAGTGTAACAAGATTGCAGAGAAGGCTAAGGTGGAGGTGCGCAATGTCCGTGCTGACATCAAGGACAAACTGAAGAAGGCCATCAAGGACGGTCTCAGCGAGGATAACGAGAAGGATGCTGAACTGGAACTTCAGAAGATCCACGATAAGTTCATCAAGAAGATCGATGAACTGATTGCTGCGAAGAACAAGGAGATCATGACGGTGTAGGATGAAAGGCCTCGTCGTCAGGAATACAGGCAGTTGGTACACCGTCCGTACGGACGATGGCCAACTGGTTGATTGTAAGGTCAAGGGTAATTTCCGCCTGAAGGGTATCCGCAGCACCAATCCCGTGGCAGTGGGCGACAGGGTGAAGATTACTCATCCCTCTTCAGGGGGTGGAGGGGAGGGAGTCTCCTTTATCACCGATATCGAGGATCGCCGAAACTATATCATCCGCAAGTCGCAGAACCTCTCCAAACAGAGTCATATCATCGCTGCAAACGTAGATCAGGCTTTTTTGGTGGTGACGGTGAACTACCCCCAGACCTCCACGACGTTTATCGACCGTTTCCTGGCCTCTGCTGAGGCTTATCGTGTACCCGTCGTGCTGATTTTCAACAAGACAGACCTGCTCGACGAGGATATGCTACGCTATCAGCAGATGATGATCCGACTCTATGAGACCATCGGTTATGAGTGCCGTGCCATCTCTGCAGAGACGGGCGAGGGGATAGGGGCTTTGAGTCCCCTGCTTGATGGTAAGATCACCTTGCTCAGTGGTAATAGCGGTGTGGGGAAATCCACATTGATCAATAAACTGGTGCCAGGCGTGAACCTCCGTACCTCAGAAATCTCCGATGCCCACAACACAGGCCAGCATACCACCACCTTCTCCGAGATGATCCCTCTCACCCCTCACCCCTCACCTCTAACCTCTAACCTCTCACCCCTCACCTCTTATTTAATCGACACTCCAGGTATCAAGGGTTTCGGCACCTTCGACATGGAGCCAGAGGAACTGACGAGTTACTTCCGTGAAATATTCCGTTTTTCCAAGGACTGCCGCTTCTCCAACTGCACGCATACGCATGAGCCTGGCTGTGCCGTGCTCCAGGCCCTCGAGGACCACCTTATTGCCCCAAGCCGTTACCAGTCCTATCTCTCGATGATGGAAGACAAGGACGATTCCAAATACCGTGAGGCATATTAATAATCAAGAGATGATGAATGCAACTTTTCCAAGTAGCCGAGACATTTGGCCTTGAGTTTACTTGAATCTTTCAGTTTTTCGATGGCTTTTTTCAGACGTGTCTCAGCCTCAGGAATGCCGTCGTTCAGTTTCACGGCGGCCAGATACATCGGCAGGGCCAACTCAGCCTCCGTGGCAGGGGTATATCCCTTGAACGTCACCAGTCTAGCCCTGATACGTCTGAGTTCTGACAACAACAGATAGTACTCATTTTCTTGTTGGTACTTGTCGGGAATCTCAAACAAAAGTCTCTGTGCTGTTTCCAATAGAAGTTTCTTGTCTTTGTCAATATTTTTAGAGGGTTTTTCTCTGGTAGTAGGGGATGTGGACTCCACCATCTCTGGTGTTATCTCCACGGCAGCAATCAACATTCCTGGGATCTGTACCACCAGATGTTTGTTCCGTTTGCCCTTAATACGCATAATCGTACCTTCCCGACCCTCATACAAACCGTCTTTAATAATGATCTTGTCACCTTCTTGGAGACTGATCTCCTCAGGTCTGAAGTAGGTTACATGCTCTTCACGATGCTCTGTCACGGCGATAAAATCCTCCATGGCTTTAGTCGGAACTGTCAAATAATCTTCCTTGTTTGAAAAGGTGGATTTGCGGATGTAAACCACATAGTGGGCGTTTAGGATATAGTCCTTCACCTCATCAATGGTGCCCTTAACGAAAATCAGTTTGGTGATGGCGGGTATCAGGACTCTTTGTTTCTGTCCGCGAACCCTCTTCACCACAAATTGCAGAGGTACAAAGGACTCCAGACCGTACTGCCTGGCATCATCCCTTACCCTCAGTTCCTTTTGGGGACTGGTACATCCTATGGAAAACCATTGCTTTTGATCGCTGTTCTCACTCATATCGTCTGCAAAGGTAGTACTTTTTTCGAATAATTAAGCCAAAAATGAAAATAATTAGAAAATTATTTGTGTTTCTGCCTAAAATAG
This sequence comes from Prevotella sp., assembly GCA_017430675.1. The sequence goes on along the minus strand of JAFRMM010000151.1, from coordinate 6,688 downwards.
TGTACCTTTGCAACGGAAAAATGGAACCGGTTCCCCTTGGTTCACATTATTTCTATTTATTAAAAAGTCTTAAATTTTGCCTAACGTGTTGGCTTTTAATGGGATATGCCTACACTTGGGGAGAGGATTTTGTATCCTTAAGCCTTCTTTTCGTATAGAATATGCAAAAGATTTCTCTCGATCATAAGACAATTCTGGTAACAGGGGCCGCCGGTTTCATTGGCAGTAATTTGGTGAGGCGTCTGCTCCGCAACACCGTTGACACACAAATCATCGGTATCGACAATATGAACGCGTATTACGACGTGTCCCTGAAGGAGTCTCGTCTCAACGAACTTGAGGCACCCGCCTTCCACTTCGTTCGTGGTGACATCGCCGATAAGCCCGCTGTCGATGACATCTTCGAGAAGTATCACCCCCAGATCGTCGTCAATCTTGCAGCCCAGGCTGGTGTGCGCTATTCCATCGAGAACCCTGATGCCTACATCCAGTCCAACATGCTCGGCTTCTACAATATCCTCGAGGCCTGTAGGCACACAATGGGGACTGGAATAGCCTGTGCTGACGAGCACAGCGGTTCCTGTCCCCAGTGTGCGCCGGTGGAACATCTGGTCTATGCGAGCAGTTCCTCCGTCTATGGCGGCAACAAGAAAGTCCCCTTCAGCACGGACGACAGTGTGGATAACCCAGTCTCGCTCTATGCTGCAACGAAGAAGTCCAACGAACTCATGGCCCACTGCTATTCGAAACTCTATAACATCCCCGCCACAGGCTTGCGCTTCTTCACGGTCTATGGCCCCGCTGGCAGACCCGACATGGCCTATTTCGGCTTCACCAACAAACTCCTGAAGGGCGAGACCATCCAGATATACAACTACGGTAATTGCAGACGCGACTTTACCTATATCGATGACATTGTCGAAGGCATCATCCGCGTCATGCAGGGAGCCCCTGAGAAAAAGACCGGTGAAGATGGTCTGCCAATACCTCCCTATGCGGTCTATAACATTGGAGGAGGTCAACCAGAGAACCTGCTCGACTTCGTAACCATCCTTCAGGAAGAACTTGTACGGGCAGGTGTTCTCCCCAGGGACTACGATTTCGAGGCCCATAAGCAACTCGTTCCCATGCAGCCTGGTGATGTCCCAGTGACCTATGCAGATGCCACGGCCCTCGAACGTGATTTCGGTTTCACTCCGAAGATAACCCTTCGGGAAGGACTAAGAGCCTTTGCCGAATGGTATAAAGGCTACTACCAGTCGTGACCTCACCATGCGTCAGACGCAGTCTCTCATGCTTGTTGCGTGACTTGCACAGTAAACAACAGGATGAATTGCGAAGTCAAATTCCATCAGATATACGGTCGTGATCCAGAGGGCATATCCTTCTGTCCCTATAGAATCTGCCCGATAGGCGCTCATTCAGACCATAATCTGGGCAAGATTACAGGTCTGGCCATCAACAAAGGCATCCATATAGCCTATGCCCCCAAGCAGAATGGCGTAGTAGAGATGGCTTCTCTGCAATTTCCCAAGCGAGCCCAGTGGCATATCGCCTCAGTCCCTGCCCAGAAGCAGAACGACTGGGCGGACTATCTCCGAGGAGCCACCCTCGCTTTGTCAAGGCAACATAGATTGAGCATAGGTCTCTGCGGAGTAATCGAGGGCTCCCTGCCCATTGGTGGTCTCTCCTCCAGCGCAGCCGTGATCATCAGTTTCCTGACGGCTCTCTGTAAGGTCAACGACATCCAACTCTCCCAACAGGAGATTATCGATACAGCCTACGATGCTGAACTGAATTACGTGGGCGTCAGTGTGGGTAAACTCGATCAGAGTTGTGAAGTCCTGAGCAAGCAGAACCATCTGCTCTATCTCGATACAAAGGACAACCATTATGAGTTGATCCCTCAGCATCCTGCGATGAAGCCCTACAAGATTGCAATCTTCTTCTCAGGCTTGGAGCACAGTCTGGCAGGGTCGAAATACAACATGCGCGTCGATGAACTCCGCGCAGGTGTCTATGCTCTTCAGGCATTGGCAGGTATGGACTATGGCAAATTCAAGGAAGCCAATGCCCGCAACGTCCCCTGTGAGATCTATGAACAGTATAAGTCTCGCCTCCCAGAACCTTGGGCCAAGCGCTGTGAACACTGGTATTCGGAGTTCGAGCGTGTAGAGAAAGGCGCAGAGGCCTGGCGCAGAGGCGATATCGAAGCCTATGGCCAACTCTCCTTCGAGTCAGGTTGGAGCAGCATACACAACTGGGAATCAGGTGCTCCCGAACAGATCCGCCTCTATGAGATTATGACCCAGACTGATGGCATCTACGGTGGTCGCTTCTCAGGTGCTGGCTTTAAGGGTTGTTGCATGGCCCTCATCGATCCTGCCTACGAGGAGTCCATCACTCGTCAGGTTACGGACCAATATCTTGCCTCCTTCCCCTCCATGACCGGCAAATACCAAGTATTCATCTGCTCCAGCGCTAACGGTGTAGGATTATGAAATGCTTAATTCTGGCTGCAGGCTACGCCACTCGCCTCTATCCTTTGACAAAGGATTTCCCAAAGCCTTTGCTTGAGGTTGCGGGCAAGCCAATCCTGGACTGGTTAATCGATGACCTGAATCAAACAGGTTTAATCGACGAATATATCGTGGTGTCCAACCACAAATTCACTCCCATCTTCGAATCTTGGGCAAAAGAAAGAAATTCTCAATTTTCAATTTTCAATTCTCAATTAAGGGTTATCATCCTCGATGATGGCACATCATCCAACGAAACTCGCTTGGGCGCAGTCAAGGACATACAGTTTGCCATAGACCATTTGCACTTAGACTCAGACCTCTTCGTGATGGCAGGTGACAACCTCTTAGATTTCAGCCTGAGTGGCTTTATCCACTTCGCCAAGGAGAAGAAAGCCACCAGTGTAATGCGCTATTACGAATCTGATGAAGCCCGTCTCCACAAGACTGGTGTGGCAGAAATCGATAAGGAAGGCATGATCCTCTCGATGGAGGAAAAACCCGCCAACCCCAAGAGCCACTGGTGCATCCCTGCCTTCTATTATTATACCCGCGAAGATGCCCGTTTGATCAAGGAAGGCATTGATAGTGGCTGTGGCACAGATGCCCCCGGCAGTTTCATCGCTTGGCTCTCCACTCAGACCAAAGTTTATACATACGAGATGCCCGGCCACCGCTACGACATCGGCACCCTCGAGAGTTACGAGGCAGTGAAGCGTAGTTTTAAGGAAATATGACCCAATTATCAGAAATAGAACATGCAGCGCAGATGACAGATATGAAGAGACCCGATTCACGGGCGATTACACCCAGGTGCCTCGAGGTCGTATAGCATGGAACATCGATAAGTTCATAGTTCTCGTTGGCAAGTGGGCAGAACCCATTCTCGATGAACTCACTGGACTCATAGAACAAGAGTTCTCCCTCCCATACTTTGAGTTCGTTTACGATTACCACTGGGATTTTGGCCATGGCTGGTTTGGCGACATGCCCAAGTAAGCATATATCGCTGTTGTTTAAATGGCGAAGGCTGTTTCCAAGCCAGGACGACAAAATTGAAAGTTTACAAGAAATAAGTGCAGAATATGTCCAGACAGGTTATTGGGATAGGCCTTTGACGGCAATTGATGAAAGGGCCAAGGAGGTCTTAGTTGTAGCAGAGAAGAATTAACATGGATGTCAATGCTCGGCTCTGCCCTTTTATCAAGTGTAGCGACTAAAGATAGTCTTCAGGCAACAATGGCGAAGTTATTTTTAAAAGTGAATTCAATTAAGAGTAATCTGCAATTCCAGTTATGACAAAAGAAATATAAGGAGATGTTAGGAATGGTGAAAGGTAAAATTACCAATTTTACTACAGTTGGTCTATTAGATGATATAATTAATTATGTAGGACCATTGTCAAAGATAGAATATGATGGTAGAATTGGAGCCGCTCTTAAAAACTTCGACCAACTTATGATTACTATGATGATGTCACAAGAATCTATAATATTAAAGAAAAAGTAACTATGATAGTAAGAATATTCACTTTGTGCGATGGTGCATACAATTACAATGGAAAATTAACCATAGTTGGAACCGTTGATAATATAAAAGTTCAGAAAGTACCAGAAAAGGCAAGTGTTGGCCTAGCTGCGAAAATAGAATTTCCACCTCAAGAGAGTGGAGATAAGCAGATTGTTTTTAGATTCAAGGACTCTAACAAAAATCTTATAGTGCCAGAGCTTAATGTACAGACGAAAACAGAAAAGCGGGATGAAACAATGAGTTTGGTAATCGCAGGAAATGTTAGTGGACTTGATATTAAAGATGTTGGTGATTATTTTGTTGAGATGTCAGTAAATGATGAAGTTGTCATCTTACCGTTTAAAGTAGTGAAATAGGATATGGGATTACGATTGTTTAACAAAAAGGCACAGACCCTTGTGTCGACACCATCCTTTAATCCATTGGGTGATACTTCTGTATCATTGAGAGCATCCGTAGTATCTGGTGAAAATGTAGAAAAAGTTGACTTGCAGGATACTATTTCCGCTTGTGATTTTGATATGGACTTAAAGTACTGGGAGCGTGAGACTTCAATGATGTCAGTCAATAACTTTGACAATGCTCATTTTAACTCAATAGTAAAGATGGGAGAAGAAGCGGTTCCTTTTATTTATAAAAAATTACAAGAGGGACCAACTCAATTGGTACATGCATTAGAACTTATTTACCCAGATAAAGTTCCATATAAGGGCTTTGTTTCGTTAAACCAAGCAAGAAGGTTATGGTTAAGGATTTTGAAGAAGCAAAAAAGGAACTGAAACAGATTTTTACTGGACTTAATAAAGATGGAAGGTTTATACCTACGAGCAAAAAAAACTTGGACTACAATTGTATTGCATGGGCAATGAGGTTAAGCGACAGATGGGTAGATACACAACAAACAGCAGGTCATTGGTGGCCAAGTGAAATAACCCCTCAGTCAGAAACACAACAAGGCTTAAAAGACGCTTTTAAAGCACTGAAGTTTGTAGAAACAACAAATCCTAAACCTGAGAAAGGGTATGATAAAGTTGCCTTGTATTATAACCCATATACAAACTGCTGGTCACATGCAGCACGAGTAATAGAAGAGCATTTATATCACAGTAAAGTCGGAGGTTTATGGGATATACATCATAGTGATGGGAACGTGATGCATATTAATAATGATTTTAGAACATATGGTTTTGTATATGGTTTTATGAAACGCCCTAAATATCTTAGAATTTATAGCCTCTATTTAAGTATGAAACTTATTGGAGACAAGATAGTAAATGAATTCAGGTCACTTGTATAATAATATAAAAGTAAACTGTGGCCCTCTGTACAGCATTTATGCAATATGATTTGGTTAATCCGCGCGGGATTAACTGAGCCAGACCGAGAGCAAATGAGTTTTCACCGTCCCAGAACACACCATAACCCTTAATAAATTGTTAAAAAACGGGCTTTACCCGTGTATGTGAGATATTATTCGTATTTTTGCATCGGAATTGATAGGAGATTGCGATATGAATGTACAGTTTGATAAGATGAAGACCCTGAATGCGTTGCTGTTCGTGGCCAACCGCGTGCAGCGCAAGGACTTTCATAAAATCTTCAAGATTATCTATTTTGCCGACCGTCAGCATCTGGCCGACTGGGGGCGTCCTATCACGGGCGACACCTACATCGCCATGGAGGCAGGACCCGTGCCGTCGAGGCTGTACGACATGATGAAGATTGTGCGTGGCGACTCTTATCTGCCCGACTTCGAGGGGCTGAGCCAGTTCTTCCTGATTGAGAACTGGATGTATGTTAATCCATTGCAGGATGCTGACCTCGACCAACTTTCACTTAATGAGCAGGAGGTTCTTGATGCCTGTATCGCCAAGTACGCGGAACTCTCTTATGACGAGATCAAGGAAAAGTCGCACGATGTGGCCTGGCGCTCTACGGCTCGCGACTTTGCCATCAATTGGGATGACATTGCCCGTGAGGCCGGTTTGGACGAAGCGGAAGTCACCTGTCTTCAGGATTACAGCACGATGCATCCTTTGCCAGAGCGTGATTTGACGCCCGAGGAGTTGTACAATGCCATTGAAAAGGAGATAGATTACATCTACGCCCAGGGCTGATATGGAGTACATTATCAAGCCTCGTGCTGCGAGAAAGATCTATACGTTTTATGGTAATGTGGCCAAGAAGTATCGCCACACCTACGATAAGGCCGACTACAAACGCAACGTTCATGATGCGCTGATCTCTGTTTACGATATTGAGCGGAAACTTTTGAGGCGAACTCCGACATTAAAGCGTTGGGCGGGTTACCACATGGCAAATACCGATAAGTGGTACTTTGCTTACACTATCGATGGCGACACGATTACGATCGTTGATGCCTGCCACGCTCAAAACATGAGGAGCAGCGAGAGCAATACACAATCTACTTGATCATTGCCGAGTCGCGTCTCATGTCGATAAAGTCAATATGAAGTAATAGGCTACCTATGAGTGCGATAGCAGACGCCATACAAGAAAAATGCCTCGCCTTTGGCGATCGCATTATAAAGTTGAACGACTTCTTGTTGAAGGAGTCTGCTAATAAGAAGCCTGGCTACAAGATGGTCAATGGCAAACGGGTTTACGAAAAGCCGGTG
>JAFRMM010000150.1 GCA_017430675.1 Prevotella sp. | reverse complement strand
TCGACGACATTGCCTCCGCCTCCGGCTTCGGCACCCGCCGCACCTTCAGTCGCCTGTTCAAGGAGCGCTACTCCATCACTCCCACCGAGTACCGCTACCAGAACAAGGATGCTGGGGACTGAACACATCGCCCAGCGGACAGATTAAAGGGTTTTGGGAGCCTCCGTTTGTTGCTACGGAGCCACGATACGGATGAATTCTCGAGAGAATCCGGGTGATAAGTGCCACCGGATATCCTGCACCCAATCCCTCCCGTTCCGTGGATGGCTTCCTTATACGCGCGCGTATATGTGTGCGCAGGTATATAGTTGTCATACTCATTTTTTATGTGTCCCACCTGTCCCATCTGTCCCTTTACCACAAAACGCAAGGGACACATGGGACAGATGGGACACTTGTTTTCGGCTTTAACCTACTATCGTGCGCGTGCGTAAGACAAGGTTGTATCCATTTTAGGGTTCAACTTGTCTGAAACGAGGGTCCAACTTGTCTGCGCCCTTGCATATACGCGTGTAAAAGATTACCTTTGCGCGCAAATTGTATTGTACGCATACTTATGACAACAAGTGAAACCCTGCTCCTGGTTCCACGTGGATGATCGAATCGAAGAGCAAGCCGAACAACGACGACCAGTTCAGCACCACAAGCGTGACCGAAGTTTATCGCGACTGCAGGGAAGATGGCAAGACCTGGTACGGAACCGTCAACAATCCCTACGGCGACGCGTACGTCGTGGGAGGCGCATTCACAAAGCAACAGATGACGGAGATGCTGTTCAAGGACGACGGCGACAACGTCTGGGGAAAGATGGAGTATATGCTGACTCCGCAAGCCTACAACTATTTCAACGACCCAAGCAACTTCGAGGATGCCTACGGCAACCGCGTGACACCCACCGGCCACGGTGTCATGGAGGATCTGCACCGCGCCCTGGAGAGCAACAACCTCACTGTGGGGTGGATACCGCAGCACCGCGTCGCCTTCTACCATTCCACCTACGACACCGTGGTGCCCTACGTCAACCTGCTCTCGTTCATCAAGAAGCAAAACACGCTGACCTATTATACTACCTCTAACAGGTGCATGGTAGCCGGTCTGAGCCCTCATCTGACCTTAACCAAGAGCGATGCTAACGTCTTCGTCTATGATGACCCCAAGGCCAACGACCATGTGCCTGCCGGCAGTGATTTCTACTTCTACGGCGCTCCCGTTCTTGGCATAGCAGGCTCTACCCCCGACTATTGTCTGTTCGAATGGGTGCTGACAGGAGATAATTGAACGTTGAAGATTGAAGATTAAAGATTGAAATGGTTATGAATAAGAAATATATGACGCTGGCTCTCGTGTCCCTGCTCTCGTTGTCGGCATCAGCCTACCGTTATAAGGGAACGATGGAGTTGTCGCTCAACGAAAACCCTTTATACCATGTGGTGTGCGTATTCGACAACGACAACAATACCATCTGACGCTGCCCTCCACCCTGCAGACCATCGGCTCCGGGGCCTTCTCGGAACTGGCATCGCTGAAGGTCGTGAAGTGTCTGGCCACCACGGCTCCCACATGGCAGTGGAACGACGTGTTTGCCGCCCTCGGCACGAAGAAGAGCATGGAGAAGATGGCAGCCACGCGCATCCTCTATGTGCCCGGCGGCACCACGGACAACTATATGAACACCAAGTTCGACGGCACTTCGACAGGCACTCTGACAACAGCCAACGAGAAAGTGGGCTGGCAGGAGGCTTTCGACCGCATCTATGAACTGACAACCGAGCCGCAGACCATCGGGTCGGTGGAGGAACTGAAGGCATTCCGTGATGCCGTGAACAGTAATACTCAATATAAAAACAGTGCCAACAATTCGGTGGTGCTCACTGCCGACATTGACTTGGCATCGGAAACCAACTGGACGCCCATCGGCACCGCGAGCCATCCCTTCGACGGCGTGTTCGACGGCGGAGGCCATACCATTCAGAACCTCTGCGTCAACCGGGCGGATGAAGACTGTGTCGGACTCTTTGGCTACGCCAACCATGCCACCATCTACAACCTGTACCTGCTTAATCCGATGGTAAAGGGAAAAGATGGCGTGGGAACCCTGCTGGGCTATGGACTCCGGGACATGCGCATCAGCGACGTGCTCGTCACTGGTACCAGCACTGGCGACGACTATTACACGGTGACTGGCGACCTGTACTGTGGCTGCATCGTGGGCCGGGCCTATTCCAAGTGCGTCATCGAGCGTAGCGTGTTCAGCGGGGTCATCAAGGGCACCGTGCTCCAGTGTGGCGGTATCCTGGGAGAGGCCTACGACGACGTGACCGTGAGCGACTGCGCGGCATCGCACTATATTCAGACCAACGGAACCGTGGACAATCCTATGGGAGGCATCATCGGCTTTGCATACAAGGCCACCGTCAACAGGTGTCTGGCCAGGAACACGCTGACGCAAAGCAATTCAACCGACATGAAGTATGGATATGTGATAGGCGAGGTGGATAGTAATGTTCACGATGCAGAGCCACGACGCTCACCATCCCCGACACCTACAACAACAAGCCTGTCACCGCCATCCTGCCCGAGGTGTTCAAGGGCAACAGCACCCTGCAGACGCTGACCATCGGCAGCAACGTGACAGACATCGGCCAGAGTGCCTTCGAGGACTGCGACGCCCTGACCCAAGTCGTCCTGCCCAATGCCGTGGAGTATGTCCATGCCCGTGCCTTCCGTGGCTGCGACAACCTCACGTCGTTCACCATTGGCAGCGGTTTTGCCCATCATGACGACAACTTCATAGCCGACTGCCCCAAATTGACTACCCTGCCAGCGAGCCCAACATCGTAATTGATGGCACGGCTAACAGCATCATCCTGACCGACGGCTGGGACTTCAATCCACCTGTGGCCATCACGGCCACAAACGGCGTCACCTACAACCGCATGCTTCAGGCCACTCCTGTCCTCACAGCGTCGGGCTATAAGTTCCAGCGCTGCGGCTACACCGTCTGTCTGCCCTACGACCTGACGCTCACCGCCACTCATGCCCACGTCTATGCCCCCACGGCGGTAGGGACTGCCGAGGGTGTCACCACTGTCACCTTCAAAGAGGAGGCAAGCAAGGCAATGACGGCCTATACACCTTATTATATAGTAGTAGAAGGTGATGGCGAGGTGAGCCTCAGCAAGACTGGCACCGTTGAAATCAACCTTCCTGTCTTGAACACCACGACCATCTCAGGCTTTGACTTCAAGGGCAGCAACGTGACCATCGCCAATTCCCAACTCTGTGCCGATGCTGACAATACCAGCCTCCTCACCGCCTACAACGGTAGTCTGGTGACCGCTGTAAAACTGAACAACCGCACGCTCTACAAGGACGGGAAGTGGAACACACTCTGCCTACCGTTCGACGTGACGATTGCCGATAGTCCGCTGGCAGGTGATGGTGTGGCGGTGATGGAACTCAACGGCACAACATCGGGTCTCGACAGCGAAGGTCTGCTGACTATCAACTTCACGGAAGTGACGGGTGGAACGCTGACGGCGGGCAACCCCTACATCATTAAGTGGAATACAGGTACGGACATCACGGATCCCGTGTTCAACGACGTGACGGTGACGAACGCCAGCCCTGCCGCTGTGACGTTCAGCAACTATTTCGGCGACGACGGGCAGTTCGTGGGCAGTTACTCGCCATTCGAGATCACCGACGCGAACATCAACGAGATCATCTACCTCGGTGCCGACAATACGCTGGGCTACGCCACGGCAGCAAGGACACTGCGCTCGTGTCGCGCCCACTTCGTGGTGCCCACGGCATCGACCAGCGGAGCGAGGGCCATGACGCGCGCCATCGTGAACTTTGGCGACGACGAGACGACGGGAATCAGGGACAATAACCGTGAAACAATAACCAATAAACGTGATGATCAGTGGTACACCCTCAGCGGCCAGCGCATTGATAAGCCCTCGGCAAAGGGCGTGTATATCCGCTATCTAAATTTCTCCAGTGCCCAGAAGGTGGTGAAACCCGCCTTGGACCATTTGGACAGAAACAGGGCCACCGCCTCCAGCGACTACACCAACCTGCTCATCTTTGCCGGTTGCTGTCAGGCCCACTTCAATGTTGAGGACTCTGTGGTCAACACGCTTTTTGAGCGTGCATACCAGAGGCATCTGGACAATATCGACAAGGACCACTCCAAAGACTCATACCGCGATGCCGTGGTGGGATTCATCAACATAGCCTACGGCTGGCTCAGTGAGAAGCACTATGACCTCGGGCTCGTCTGGATAGAGCGCATCGGAAAGTTGATAGACGACTACAGACAACGGTATGAAGACGATGAGGCATACATTGACAAGCAGTGGGCCAGGTATCACATTTTCTCTGCCATCGGCCTCGAGGGTATCGGACAGCGGGAAAAGGCCGCGGATGCGTTTGCCGCTTTTCGGCAGACCCGCTTTGCCAACACCTCCGAAGGGCAGATTGATGCCAGCGACTACCTGGCCATGTCGAATCACTGGCCGGAGGCGGCTGACAACCTGCGCGACCTGAACGTCCTCTTCAACAACGAGCAGGCAGGATACTCGCTCGAGGACATCCAGAAGTACCTGCTGAGGAAGTACCACGCAAACGTGATGGCAGGGCGACGTGACACGGCCAGTGCCGTGGCCAGCCAGATCTTGGAACGCCTCGACTCAGCCATCATCAAGTCACAGTGGGTCGATTCCGAGGAACAGGAGACGATACGCCTGAAGGAAGAGCAGATACTGCAGCAACAGCAGCGGCTGTCGAGGGGGCGCATCTTTGCCCTCATAGTCACCATCGTCGCACTCTCCGTGTTCTTCGTCATCTTCACTATCGTGCGTCACCGCAATGCCCGTCGGATGGCTGACATGAAGGCTGCCCAGGAGCGTATGGAGAGTGAGTTGCGCATCGCCCGCGATATTCAGATGTCGATGGTGCCCCACGAGTTCCCCGTCTATGAAGGGCTCGACATGTATGCCTTGATGACACCCGCCAGGGAGGTGGGCGGCGACCTTTACGGCTATCTGATGAAGGGCGACTGGCTCTATTTCTGCGTGGGCGACGTCAGCGGAAAGGGTGTGCCCGCCTCGCTGTTCATGGCCCAGGCCACGCGACTGTTCCATGCGCTGGCTTCTCAGGGCATGGCTCCCGCCGAGATTGCCACTCACATGAACGACGAGTTGACCGAGGTCAACGAACAGGCCATGTTTGTCACCATGTTCATCTGTAGGCTCAACCTGAAAAGCCGTTTGCTTGAGTACTGTAATGCCGGGCATAACCCGCCCGTGCTGGGCAACGCCGACGGACAGTTCTCGTTCCTTGACATGGAGTCCAACGCCCCCATCGGACTGTGGCCGGGACTGGAGTATAAGGGTGAGAGCATCGATTACTTCAAAGAGTGTATATTGCTACTCTACACCGACGGACTCAACGAAGCCGAGAACCGTCAGCAGGAGCAGTTTGGCGATGCCCGTTTGCTGGAGATCCTTCAGAGTACGCATTTCCACGGTGCTCAACAGATGATAGAGACACTGAAGGACGAGGTGGAGAAGCACCGTAACGGTGCCGAACCCAACGACGACCTTACCATGATGTGCCTGCAGTTGGTTTAAAGCAGAGAATCATGGGGGCACGTTATCATAAATAATCTCAAAACATTTCCTGTGTTTGCCGTAATACGGGAAATGTTTTGTACCTTTACGGCCGGATATTGAAGACAAGAAGGATATGAAAACAAGATATATTGTTCTGCCTTTGTTGTGCGTGTGCATGACAATGGCAGCGCAGACAGATGAAGACAAAGACAACAGACATAACCATGAGGAGGACTCGACCGACGTGTTCTTCCGCCATCTGAACCTCAACGAAGTGACAGTCACTGGCGTAACGGGCGACACGAAACTAAAGTATGCCACGGCACCCGTGAGCATCGTCACGCCACAGGTATTGCGCTCGACGGCAGCCACTAATATCATCGATGCCATCGCGCACCAGCCTGGCATCAGCCAACTGACCACGGGTGGCAGCATCTCCAAGCCCATCATCCGCGGCCTGGGCTACAACCGTGTAGTGGTCATCAGCGAGGGCGTGCGCCAGGAAGGCCAGCAGTGGGGCGATGAGCATGGCGTGGAGGTAGATGGGAGCAGTGTCGGTTCGGTGGAGATACTGAAAGGTCCCGCCTCACTGATGTACGGCTCCGACGCGATGGCCGGAGTGGTCATCATGCATGCGCAACCGACGCTCGCCGAAGGAGAGATGAAAGCCAACGTCGCCTCAGAATACCAGACCAACAACGGACTCTTCGCCTACCATCTCTCGGTGGCGGGCAACCAACGGGGCTTCGTGTGGGATGCCCGCTACAGCGACAAGATGGCCCACGCCTATAAGAACAAGTACGACGGCTACGTGCCCGGCTCACAGTTTCGTGAGCGGGCGGGGCGGCTGATGCTGGGCCTCAATAAGACTTGGGGGCATTCGCGACTGACGTGGACGACCTATCACCTGACACCAGGCATCGTAGAGGGCGAACGTGACGAGGAGACTGGCGAACTGATGCGGAACGATGGGTTCAAGGCCCATGGCTATGGGAAGACACTGCCTTTCCAGCAGGTGAAGCACTACAAGATCGTGTGGAGCAACGCGCTGAACCTATCGTCGGGCTACCTGAAGGCCGTCTTCGGCTACCAGCAGAACCGCCGTCAGGAGTTTGAGGAATCGGCCGACGAATACGAACTGTACTTCAAACTGCACACGCTCACCTACGACCTGCGCTACGTCACCAACGAATGGTGTGGCTGGAAACTCTCCGCGGGCGTTGGCAGCATGTACCAGAAATCGGGCAACGAGGGCGGGGAATACCTGATACCCGACTACCGCCTTTTCGATGTCGGCGTATATGTCACCGCCACAAAATCCATTGACGACCGCTGGACCCTGAACGGCGGCGTGCGCTATGACCACCGGCGCCTACATGGGTACGGCCTTATGGATGATGGCAATTGGCGCTTCGTAGATTTCAGCCGCCATTTCAACGGATTGACAGGTAGCATAGGGGCCGTGTACAATATAAACGAGCATTTCAACCTGCGCTTGAACCTTGCCCGGGGATTCCGCACACCCAACATGAGCGAACTGGCCTCTAACGGCGTTCACGAAGGCTCCATCCGCTATGAGGTGGGCGACCGCCAACTCAAGGCCGAATACAGTCTGCAGACCGACCTCGGACTTGACTTCACCTCGCGCTACTTCTCGGCACAACTGGCACTCTTCGCCAACCGCATCGACAACTATATCTTCACCCATCGCGTAGCAGATGTCATCGACCCCGACTACCTCACCTACGCCTACACGCAGGGCAATGCCCGTCTGCTGGGTTTTGAGGCTGGATTCGATTTCCATCCCGTCCATTCCGTCCATTTCTCCAACACTTTCTCGATGGTCGATGCCAGACTGCTGAACCAGCCATCCGACACCAGGTATCTCCCGTTTACACCGGCCCCCAAATGGACATCTGAACTGAAGTGGGAACTCCTCCACCATTCGCACAGTACCGTTGTCCACCACCATGCGGAGAATGCCGTCCACCGATCGCTTCTCAACAACCTCTACATCACTGCCGGTCTCGACTGTTTCCTACGGCAATCGCACATCTACAGTGCTGATGAAACAGAGACAGCCACCCCTGCCTATGCTCTGCTGAGTCTCTCGGTAGGCACAGACATACAGGTGAGAGGGAAAAAGGTGGCCGAACTGTATGTGACTGCCGACAATCTGCTCGACAAAGCCTACCAGAACCACCTGAGCCGCCTTAAATATGCGGATGTGAACAGCGTGACAGGCCGCCAGGGCGTGTACAACATGGGACGTAACGTCGCGTTCAAAGTCGTGGTGCCGATAGACCTCTAGCCGTCTGCCGTTGGCGTATGGCCTCCGGGAAAACAACAGGAGTTTTGATAATTCTTATCTGATTTGTTAGAATTATTATTCCCTAAATGCACGGTATTTCTGATTATTTTCGTACCTTTGCATCCACGATGAAAAGGTTAGTTGTGATAGAGATCTTTTGCATGGCACTGTTCCTAATTTGTTCATGCAATCAGAAAGGCAGAGCGGTATCAGATGATACGGCAAGTGAGGACAGTCTTTTATGTCCGAGATATGCCACTGGCTATCATGTGAAGAGCCAGAATGGTGTACGACTGGTGGATGTGGGAAAAGACTATCACTTCGCCTTGGTGACATCTGACGAAATGACAGTGCCGGAAGGCTATACGAAGGTGCGCGTACCTATTAAGAATACCATCTGTATGACGGCCCTGCAACTGTCGAACTTCACCATCCTCGGTGCCCATGATGTGGTGAAGGGCCTGACGGGTACGAAGAACCTCTTCAACAAGGATATCCTCGCACGGGTCAAGGATGGCCGTATCGTGAAGATTGGTATGGAGGGGAATTTCGATACGGAGATGGTGATGGCCGCCAATCCCGATGTCATCTTTATCTCGCCCTTCAAGCGCGGTGGTTATGATGCTATTTTGGAGACAGGTATCACCCTGGTACCCCATTTAGGCTATAAGGAACTGGATCCCTTAGGACAAGCCGAGTGGATCAAGTTCGTGGGTATGTTCATCGGTAAGGAGAAAGAGGCCATCGAGACATTCGCAGGTATTGAGAGCCGGTACAACGAACTGAAGGAGAAGGCCAGTGCTGCTGAGACTCGTCCGACGGTGCTCAGTGGTGAGATGCACTATGGCAACTGGCACGCCGTGGGTGGCAAGAACTATCTGGCACAGATCTTCCGTGATGCTGGAGCCGACTATGTCATCAACGACGAGGAAACGGCTGGCGAGGACTTAGAGTTTGAGAAGATGTACGCCCTTGCTGCCAAGGCCGACTACTGGCGCATCCTCAATAGTTACCCTGGCGAGTTCTCCTACGAGGCACTGAAAGCCTCTGAGCCTCGCAATGAACTCTTCAAGGCTTACAAGGAGAAGAAGGTGATCTACTGCAACATGAAACAGACGCCCTATTACGAGATCTCGCCTGTGGAGCCCGACGTGCTGTTGAAGGACTTCGTGGCCATCTTCCACCCTGAGTTGGTGGAAAAGGACTATCAGCCTACATTCTATTATCTGCTGAAGTGATGAGACGGACGTTACCCATGATATTGATACTGGTAGTGGCGATAGTGGTTTTAGCGATCGTCAACCTTCTCATTGGTTCCGTCGATATACCTGTCAAGAGTATCTGTCGTATCCTTATGGGTGACGCCTCTGAATCCGAGATCTGGCAAAATATCATCTGGAAGTCGCGTCTGCCACAGGCCCTCACGGCTATTGTCGCTGGTGCGGGCCTGGCCGTCAGTGGTCTCCAGATGCAGACGGTCTTCCGTAACCCCTTGGCAGGTCCGTCTGTGTTGGGTATCTCCAACGGTTCTGCCTTAGGCGTGGCTTTTGTGGTACTGCTCTCTGGCAGGATCGGTGGTGTGGCACTGAGTCGTCTTGGCTATCTGGGCGATGCCGCCATGAGTGTGGCTGCCATCATTGGTGCCCTGGCCGTAATGATGCTCATCGTCTGGATTTCACAGAAAGTAAAGGGCAACGTCACCTTATTAATCATAGGTGTGATGATTGGTTATCTGGCCAATGCCATCATCGGCGTACTGAAGTTCCTGTCGCCAGAGGAGGATGTAAAGGCATTTGTGGTATGGGGATTGGGCTCGTTCTCCAGGGTATCAGGCGACGAGATAATCCTCTTCGTGGTGCTGATGTGTATTCTGCTACCTCTGGCCTGTCTGTTGGTGAAGTCCATGAATTTGTTACTATTGGGTGACCGTTATGCAGCCAACCTGGGCTTGAATATCCGTCGTGCCCGTATGTTGGTGATTGTCAGTTCAGGTGTGCTGGTGGCTATCGTCACGGCCTACTGCGGTCCGATTATGTTTATTGGTCTGGCAGTACCCCATCTGGCGCGCGCCATCTTCCGCACCTCAGATCACCGTATCCTGATGCCGGCCACTGCCCTCTGTGGTGCAGCCTTGGCGCTCGTATGCAACCTCATTGCCAGAATGCCTGGTTTCGAGGGTGCCTTACCAGTGAACAGTGTCACGGCCCTTGTGGGGGCGCCCGTCATCGCAGCCGTCCTCTTCCGTCGCCGCAAGGACGAAGTGGGAGAATAATCCTATCCTTTATTTGTAGATATGACCATCATCATCAATCAGGAGGATGGTCAGTGAACCATTGGGCAGCAAGGGATCACAATGCTCTGCGCAATGGCTGATGATGGTATTGGCGAAGGTTTGGAGTCTGTCTTGGGGTAACTTTTCCCAGAGTTCGCGTGCCAAGGTGATCTTGCTGATGTCGATATCACAATCAGATTCCTTGAGCATCTGCTGGATGAATTCCTTGTCCATCGTCGCCTTACGGCTATGGGTGTCAAGATGACCAGCAGCGAGTTTGACGGCCTTGCCCAGCATCACGCCCAGGGTGACATACTTGATATTGAGTTCGTTGGCAATCTTCAGCGTCTCACCGATATAGTTGCCGTATTCCACAAACGCCTGTTGGGGCAGGTCTGGATAGAGCGCCTTCACATAACGCTCACTCTTACCACCACTATTGATGACCACGCGCTCAGAGCCAGAAGCCTGCGCCACCGTCATACACTTGCGGATGCTGTCGATGAAAGCCTCTTCTGAGAAAGGCTTCACGATGCCAGAGACACCAATGATTGAGATGCCGCCCTCGATACCCAGACGAGGATTAAAGGTGCGTTTGGCGATCTCTGCACCTTGTGGGACAGAAATCGTAATGGATAATGGACATTGGATACTGGATAAACACTCCAGATTCTTTCGGATCATCTCACGAGGGGCTTTATTGATGGCGGCTTCGCCAGGGGGATAGTCAAAGCCCGGAAGCGTGAAGGTCCCCACGCCCTCACCCCCAAGAATCTCGAAGGTCTCAAAAGGTTTGACACTCGCCCGTATTTCTATTCCATTCGTCACATCAGGATCATCACCAGCCTCCTTGATACAATAGGCATACCCTTCGCCATAGCCAACGGGCACTTGGATCGTCTCGCCGTCAGGCAGTACGACAGGCACTTCATCAGGCATCTCATTCTTCATAAGCCTCATCGTTGCAGCCACTGCCGCCGCCGTCGCACAAGTGCCCGTCGTCAGTCCACTATGCAGGGGATAGAACGCTGGCAATAGTTTCTCCACCGCCCTGCGCAATCCGTATGGCCCATTAACATATTCTATATGTACATTCTGTGGATTAGGAGTATGTGGCGGGTAGTCAGGACGCTCTACGACGAAGACTTTAATGCCAGCCTGTCTGGCAGTATCCACCTTTTCTGTAAAACCTCCACTAAGCCCGCTCTCCTTTGTAATGATGGCTTGTGGCTGAAGGTCGCGGATAAGATCCGAGGTATCATCCGTCTCATAATAGACCAGCCTCTCTTCAGGAAAGTGATTCGCTTTAGCAACAAAATGCGAGGCACGACGATTGAGGATACGGAACCAACATGTTTCATGTTTCTCCCAAAAGGCACTTAGTCGTCCAATAGTTCCCACACCTGTCAGGGCCAGGAGTCGTTCTATATGGTTTTCTTCTAACTGTTGCAAAACTTCGTCGTAGTCCTTGCACCAGATGAGATCCTGATCGTGTGGCGGATAAATCCTGTCGTATCGGATTATTGGAGCCTGAATGTGCTTGGCAAGGAATTGCAGATTACGGTGCAGTTCCTCAGCAAAGGGATGGGCTGCATCGACAATCAGACGGATGTCCTGCTCACGACAACACGCGATCATCTCTGGTACCTCCATGCCTCCAGTCAGATGGACGCCATGCACCAACTCTATCTTCTGCCCGTCACTAAGAGTAGAATAGTAATAAGTTGTGCCAGCCTCTTCCAGCACCTCCACGGCCTTGCGCCCTTCCGTCGTTCCTCCGAATACCAGTATCATAATCCGTCTAAGGTATTATATGACGGGGCATTACCTTATTTTACGATGGTTTTCGTTCCCCCGACGATATTCACGCCGCGCTGCGGGGTGTCGAGGCGCTGGCCTTGAAGGTTGTAGATGGCGGCAGACTGCGTGGCGGTTTCTGTCTGGTTGGGGTTGCGGACGGCTGTCGGCACATCCTCGATGGCATCGTACTCGGCAATCGTCTCGGCCATGCGGGTATCAAGGTCACTTAAGGCATAGAGACCATCGCTGTTGGAGGTCAGTCCCTCGATGGTAACGGGGAGCACCATCGGTGGCACGTCAGTCGAGAGCAACGTGCGACCCTGTAACTGCTCAACAGACTGATAGACCATATTGACGGCGACATAATCCTCCGTGCCGTCGCTCCACTTCTCGAAGACCAGTTTCGAGCCGATGGGCGTATGCAGTTCCAGCGCGTTCTGCGTCTCGGGATAGACCATGCGCAGGGCGGCACCGATACTGGCAAGGTTGCTGTCATGCCCGCAGAGGAACATGAATTTACGGTCGTTGCGGTTCAGTTCCTCGCGGATGCGGCTCACCAGCGGATAGGCCAGGTTGACGGCGGCAGCGTGGGTGGTGAAAAGCAGTCCGTCATAGACCTCCTTCACGGCGCAGATATCGCGCCATTGCTCCCTGGTCAGCGCATGGCCGAAGGCGGAGAAGTCCTCGCTCTCGTAGCACTGCAGCACCAGTGCGTCGGCCACGCTGTTGGCCAGCGTATAGCCACCCGTCATCCTCGGCTCGTCGTCCTTCTCAATCTTAAACTGCATGTCGTCGTACCAGAAGTGCGTCGTGTCGTTCTCGGCGGCTGGCGAGTGTGCCATGTCAAGCACCTCTTCCATCAGTGTCAGCGTGGGCTGCTGGGCGGCCATCCACGCCTGAGGCCCGCCGTGCAACGCCTGCATCTCGTCGATTACCTGTTGGCGGTACATGTCGTTCATCTTCGTGAACTGCGGAGTGAACACCGGATCCATCTTGTCCTCGTCGTACTTATGTGTTATCTCCACATTGGCGAAGGGCAGGAAGCCTGCTGAGAAGTATTTCGCCGTGGCGAATGTGCGCTGTCGCGAGTTGGCATAGAACAGCACCTCGTCGCCCTCTGGGCGGTAGTTGTCGGGCAGCAGTCCTTCGCTGACCACCCACTTGCGGAAGAACTGTCCCATCTCCGTCTCCAAGACACCGCCGCGCAGCGACAACTGGCTACCCGGCGACGACCACGCAAACCATGTATGTGGTGTCACCCGCTGATAGGCCGCACCGCCCGACGACAGCGGTGAGCGGATGTTGTGGCGGCTCATCACCACCACCTCCTTCAGTTCATACCGTGCCCGGAAGTCATCCGAGCGTTTCGTCTGAGCCTGTGCGCTTATGCCTGTGCCGCTGATGATGAGGATGGCGACAAGCATCCATCGTTTTGTCTGTTTCATCATTGTTCTATGAATTCAAAATGCTGATAGTCCTTACGCGTTGTCCAGTCGCCGCCCCACTCGAAGCCGGCCTCGGTGAAGAGACGGAAGCAGAGATCGTCGTGGTCAATCTTGTAGGGGAAGTCCCAGTCGCGGTTGCAGTAGGCCTCGGCGGTAGCAGGCTGGATAAAGCGTGTACCGTCGTCGAGGTCTCTGTAGTATGGATTATAGAGTGTATTGATGTCGATGGCCAAGCCGCGGGCGTGTTTCGACAGGTTGGTACTGCCGGCGATGTTACGGTAGCAGAAGCACGACGAGTTGTTGTCGCGCATCTGTGTCTCGTCGTCGGCATCATAGACATCGGGCAGGAGCATCCGCTGGATGGGGTACTTCGCGTCGAACAGTTGGCGCAGGATTGTTGCCACGCGGTCGGCGATCTCCTTGTTGACGATCATCTCACCCACATGCATCTGATTGTCGTAGTCCCAATGCAAGGCCCGGATATGGCGCAGGTCGTCGCGCCCGATGTTGGGATTCTCCTTGTAGGTCTTACCCTGCATCCGTGCCCATACACCGTCAGGTATCGGTTCGGCGGCGAAGCACTTGTCGATGCCTCCGAAAGCATCCACGGCTTCCTGACTCACCGTGCGCCCGGCCTGCCACTCAGTGAGTGGACGCGTATCGACGGGGAACGTGAAGTCAGTCTTCACGACGCCATCGCCGTAGATGGTCTTGAAGTCGTCGTGCATGGAGATGACGTAGTAGCCAGCCTCACGCCATTGCTGCCCAAGGGTGAGAGCCTTTTCGCGGTTGGCATGGTCGCGGGCATCGTCGTCGGCAATGAGCATAAAGGCTGCCGACTTATATTGGGCGTTGCCTAATGCGTAGTTGTGCATGGCAGCGTCGCCACCGCTGTTGCCGAAGGAGAGCACGGGCACTTTGCCTATCTCCTGCGAGATCTGCAGCACCTTATTGGTCTTCAGGTTCTTGATGATGAGTTCGTCGGTACGCACAAGATCCTCTTCCTTGCCCATCGTATAGTTGACTCCTTCCTCCGTGCCCTGACTGGTGGAGTGGAGCCTTACGTCCATGCCGATGACGCGGTTGGAGGGGATGCCGATGTCGTCAACCAGCGCACGGCAGATAAATCGGTCGGAGCCCGAAACGACATAGTAGGTAAAGCCATTGTCCTTCAGATAGTCGAACACCTCCAGCATGGGCTTATAGTGACTTTGGCCGTAGGTCATGCCGCTGAATCCGTTGGCGGGTTGCTGAGCGTATGTCTTGACGTAGGCGTCAAACTCGGCCAGCGTCATGCCGGCGTATGCCTTGGCCGCGGCGTAGGCATGCTTCATATCGAAGTGGTCAGGCAGTTTCTTGCCGTTGCGCACGAAGTCGCGTATCTCCTGCGCCGTCTCCATCACGTCCTCCGGAGCCTGATACGTGGCATCGTCCAGGGCGCGGTATTCCAACAGGTTGTACTCGAAATAAGTCGGGTAGAGTTCACCGACGAATGTACCGTCCATGTCAAACGTGGCGATGCGGTCCTCCTCCTTGATATAGTTTGGACTGTTCGGATTCGTCACGTCTTTCACGTAGTCTTGCAGGGCCGTCAGTGCCTCGCACTGGTTCCACAGCGTAAAGTACTCCCTGGCAGGCTTAACGACGGTACTGTCATCGTCCTTGCTGCACGATGTCAGCAGGTTTGCGCCGCAGAAGACCATGATTAATACCAATGGCCGAATGGCAGCAACCATCCACTTGATTTGCATTTTCATACGTTTGATATTGTTTTTGTTAATTAAATGAGTCCTTCCTCTGTTCACGGATTTTGACTGCAAAAATACAACTTTTTTTGCGTAATTACGAAAAAGTTGCAACTATTAACATGTTTTTTGACCCTTCGAAATTTGTTCGTTATCGCCCTTTCTGAACAGGTGAGTGAAGTGTTTCGAGTAGAGGTCGGACAAACCACTGCGATTGTCGATGGCCTCGCCTACGACGAGCATCGTGGTGAGGGTGAGATGGTTGTCGTGGACGATCTTGGCGAGGTCTTTGAGTTGGCCACGATAGATCTTCTGGTCTGGCCACGTGAGATGATAACAGGCAGCCACGGGCGTGTCCTCTGGATACTCTTGTAAGAGTTCGCGCTGCACATCATCGACAATCGCAGCGGAGAGGAAGATGCACATTGTGCTCTGACTGCGCGCCAACAGATGCAACTGTTCTTTCTCAGGCATGGGGGTGCGGCCTTCACCACGGGTGAGGATAATCGTCTGACAACGTTCCGGGATGGTGAACTGACTCTGTAACTCGGCTGCGGCAGCGAGGAACGAGGAGATACCAGGCGTGATGTGATAGTCCATGCCATTCTGATCGAAGAAAGCCATCTGTTCCTGGATAGCACCAAAGATACAGGGATCACCTGTGTGCAGACGAACGATGAAGTGACCCTTGTCGTAGTGCTCCTTCATCAGCGCGCACTGTTCCTCGAGGTTCATATCAGCAGAAGAGCGCACGACAGCACCAGGCTTGTGGCACTCCGTGAGTGCCTTAGGCACCAGCGAACCAGCATAGAGAATAAGGTCTGCACGCTCCAGCATCCTGCGGCCTCGCACGGATACCAAGTCAGGATCCCCAGGACCAGCGCCCACAATCTCGATGTGGCCTTTGCGCTCTCGCAGATATTGATTGTCGATGGCGAGGGCTGCCGTCCAGTTCTTGCCCTTCACCTTGGGGATGATCAGTTTGCCATTGTTTGCACCGAGGATGGCCGCCGCTTCACAGACACTGGGCGTACCCACATGCTTCTGAACAGTCGCGCTGGGATTGGGCACCTCTACTGACGCAAGTTCCTCTGCCGTAAAGAACCTAACCTGCTCCTGATAATCCAGTACAAGCATATCTACGAAGGGTTCCTCACTCTTCACATCGATGGTGCAGTAGTGGTGATAACAGGGCAACACGCCACGATTGGCAAAAGCCTCGTCTATCTGATCATATATCTCGTCAGCATCATCGGGATTGTGCGCCAGTCCGAAACCCACCGTTCCCACCATAGGTACAAAGTGGAGCACCAGCATATCCTCAGGATAACGTTTGACATAGGGCGAGACGATGATGAGCAGTTTATACTTCCTGGTAGAAGCCTCACTGATGTCTTTGATAATGGTGACATGCGCTGGTAGCGTCTTTTCCAGATAGTCAGTGCCCTCATCTCGAACATCCATCAGCAGGGCCGTTGGTTCACGGTTCACAAAGGCATAGATACAGTCTTGTACATCCTCTATCTCACTGGCGATGGGCCAGTCAAAGCGTTTCTCGAACGTATCCAGCGCCCATAATCCGGCATTGTCGCTCTGGGTGGTGACTACCTCGCGTGCCCCTATCAATGCTGCCACCTCGCGCGCCAGGTCGTTCGCCCCTCCGATATGTCCGGATAGCACGGAGATGGCATTCAGTCCCATGCTATCGACACAGACGACAGCCGGGTCCTCGTGCTTGTCTTTGACATAGGGGGCGATGGTGCGCACACAGATACCCATGGCACCAATGAAGACAAAACCGTCATATTGTTTCCATTGGCTGCCAACGTCTGAACGTCGGATAGCATTTGCCTTCAGTGTCTTCTGAAGTGTTCTGGCAATCTCGGCACCTGTCTCGCTAATCTGTATAATCGCTATTTTCATCTCTCTTCTTCCCTTTTAATATCTCTATGGTATTATATGCATTGAGTTGAATGCGGAGGGGTGGCTCCTGTTGCAAGTCGAGGCCAAAACAGGTCTCATCCCAGAGACGACGACTGTCGGAGGGATTGGCATCAGACTTGACACTGTTGAAGACGATCACACCATGGGGGGGGAGGCAGTTATACACCTTGATCATGATCTCATTGAGACGACCACCATGTCCGCCGATAAACACGGCATCAGGGTGGGGGAGATCTGCGATATCGGCATCGAGGAAATCACCGATGTGCACGTTGATGCCTGGGGCACCGAACTTACGGGCATTCTCGTGGATAATCGCCTCGCACTCAGGACGGATCTCGAAGGCTTCGATATGCAGGTGGGGAAACTGCAGACGGGCTTCGATAGAGACACTGCCCGTACAGAAGCCGATATCCCAGAGCACCTTTCTCTTCGGTAGTTCGAGGGCTTGGAGCGTCAGCAGACGGATGGGCATCTTCGTGATCATCTTCTCACGACCGTTGAGGAGAGTGAACGCTGCGTCAGGAATGCCGAAGGGAACTCGCTGGGGTCGGTCCCCTGTGAGTTCCAGCAGCAGACAGTTGGGATGATCGAAGGCTTGATGAGTGGCATCTTTGAGGGTGAGCGTCGAGACCTTTTCGAGCGTAGCACTGCCTAAGTGCTCACCCACATGCATTGTATAATCAGTATAGCCATAGTCGAGCATCCTCTGGGCGATAGTGGCAGGGGTATGTTCACGGTCTGTCAAAACCCCAATTTTCCCCACCCTTTCGATGAGTGCTCTGTCGAACTCCGGCCATGGACGACCAGTGAGGGAGACAACCCGCATATCGTGATAAGGTATCAGCAGTCGATGGGCTAACATCTGGAGGGAGTTAAAGGTGGGATAAACCACCAACTCGGCCTCAGGCATCTTGCGCCGGATGGTGTTGGCAAAGCCAAAGAAAAGCGGATCGCCACTGGCAAAAACGACGATAGACGGACTGACATTCAGACATTTAGACAGATCATTGAACCAAATGCCGTATTGTTCGAAAACATCATCCAGAGGCACCGTAATGTTGATCCATTCCGCCCCTTCTGGCAGGAACGGTGCCATAATCTCATAGTGGCGTTTGCCACCAGAGAAGACTTTCCCCTGACTGATAATCTCCATCACCTCAGGCGGGAACCAAGGTCTCAGATGGTCCGTAATCCCTATTACAACAAACCTCATGTCTAATTGTCTAAATGTCCAAAAACCTAAATGTCTCTTCCTGGTTTGAGTTGTTCAGCATCGTCGAAAGTCAGGATGGCATTACAGAGCGTAGCGGCGATATTGCTTCCGCCCTTGCGACCCTCCACAATGATCTTGGGGATATCACGGAAGGGTTTTACCATGTGCTTTGACTCACGGACATGAACGAAACCCACAGGGGCAGCAATGATACCAGCAGGACGAGCCTTGCCCTTACGGATCAGGTCACAGAGTTCCATCAGTGCTGTGGGAGCATTGCCAAAGGCAAAGAGCGCATCGGGATGTTCCTCGACAGCCAGACGGATGCCTGCCTGTGTGCGGGTAATCTCCAGTGAAGAAGCCATCTCTGCCACACGGGGATCAGGGAGATAGCACTTTGCCTCGATACCCAGACGCTGGAGGGCTCCCTTACGGATGCCGCTCACGACCATTGTCACGTCCGTTACGATGGTCTTCAGACTCCCCTCGCGAACCTTATGATATAATGTCTCCACAGCCCCCTCGTCCGTATAGAGGATCTGTTCCATGTTGAAGTCGGCAGTAGTATGAATGGCATGCAACAGGGCCCACTTATGATCCAACGGATAGTCCTTTTTCTTCAGAAGATCTTCGATAGTATGGAAAGAGTTTATCATGATCTGCTGACCCGGTTTCTCTGCAACCGCCTGATCCTCGCGGTAGTAGCCACGAGGCGTAATGAACTTCCCATCTGCCACATACGACTGTGAATTGCCGATGATGATAACGGTGAACATATCCACCTGCTCAGGATCGAAGGCACCCAGAGTGGTGATAAAGATCTCCTGTTCTGGTCTGCCAGCCTGACGGACATAACCCACGGGCGTCTCTGCAGACCGTTTCTGAAGGAAAAGTTCCTGCAGACGGTAAAGTTGCCAATAACGGCCATGCGACTTGGGATTATAGACAGCCGTCACGAAGTCGCCT
Source organism: Prevotella sp. (assembly GCA_017430675.1). The sequence goes on along the minus strand of JAFRMM010000150.1, from coordinate 164 downwards.
TCAGCCGCCGCTAAAATCCTCCGCTCGATGACCTCCCAAGGCGTCATCAGGTCGCTGAGAGATATGATACATAGGTCATGGCCGATGGGAGCACCCAACAGCGAGGCTGCCTTCTGGAAGGCAGAGATGCCTGGCAATACTTCGATTGTCACAGCGGGGTGGGG
>JAFRMM010000149.1 GCA_017430675.1 Prevotella sp. | reverse complement strand
GTCCGCCGCTTCCTTCCAGGAAACCACCAAGGTGCTGACCGACGCCGCTATCAAGGGGAAGGTCGATCCGCTGGTAGGTTTGAAGGAAAATGTCATTATCGGCAAGCTGGTACCCGCCGGTACCGGTCTGATCGAGGCGACCGACCAAGTGGTTGAGGTGGAGCCGATTACCAGCATGGACGACTGACATTTATTCTGAAGAGGTAAAATGGAAAAAAACAGTCACATTCCGTCAGGACGCTGGCGGGTGTGGCTGTTTTGCCAGACGTGGAAACCTTCCGGCGTGCCAGGTTACACAAAAAAATTATATATTTTGTGTTGAAATCCGCAACGGAATCATATATAATGAGGATAAGGCAGGTTGGTTTTTCACCTGTTATCAATGAATCAACTGCTAAAGGCAGTCAATTTTTATGGAAAGTTGGAGAATAACACATGAAAGACGCAGAACAGAAAACAGTCTCCCCGTCCGCTGAGACCGAAGAACACAAGGACACCGCGGAAAGCGATATCGAAGCTCTCAAAGCCATTGCCGACAAATACGATATGACGGTGCTGGAGAAGAAGCTCATTCATAAGATCGTCTCGCTGCTGGAGACCGAGCAGATGAGAAGAATGCTTCCGCCGCAGAATATCGGCGATTCCGTTTTCAAGATGTATCCGAGCGACCCCGAACCTACCGAATTCCTCGTTGACCGTATCGAATTTGACGATTACGGCTGGACCCTCGTCAGCTATGAGAAGTTCGGCACTTCGGAGATGGAATTCATCTTTACCGAGAGAGATTATAAGCAGGTGTTTTTTGACACCGCTGAGGAAGCGAGAAAGCACAATCAATAATGCCGTTTGGCAGATATAAATGTTTGAAGCCGGGATGATGTTTGATTCACGGCGTCAAGGAAGTGATAAGATGGCTGAAATAAAGAAAGAGAAATTCTATATTACGACCCCCATTTATTACCCGTCGGGCAATCCCCACATCGGTCACTGCTACACCACCGTAGCGTGCGACACGCTGGCGCGTTACAAGCGCGCCAAGGGCTATGATGTGATGTTCCTGACCGGTACCGACGAACACGGTCAGAAAATTGAGGACAAAGCCAAAGAAGCGGGACTGACCCCGCAGGCCTATGTGGACGGCATTGTCGCCAATTTCAAGAAGCTGTGGGGTGCCGGTATCGTTCATCGGCGGCACTTCTGGTTCGTTCTACCGTGAGTTCGGTGTGACGATGGCCGTCTCCATCCTGATTTCGGCCCTGAATGCCCTGACGCTGTCGCCAGCCCTCTGCGCCATCTTCCTGAAACCGCATGATGGTGAGGGGCATAAGAAGCTGTCGCGCATAGACCGCTTCCATGCAGCCTTCAACACGGCATTCACCACCACTACCAATAAATATAAAGGTATTCTCGAGAAGCTGGTGCGCAAGCCGGTAGCCATCATTGCAGCCGTACTGGCGGGTGCCGTGGTGCTCGGCATTACGATGTTTACCACGAAATCAGGACTCGTGCCCGATGAGGATACGGGCACCGTGTTCTGCACCGTCTCGATGCCGCCAGCAACGTCGGTGGCCCGCACGCGGCAGATCATCGACGAGGTTGATGCCATTCTGGCTGCCGACCCTGCCATCCAGAGCCGTGAGCAGATCCAGGGTTACAACTTCATTGCCGGTGCCGGTTCCGACCAGGCCACGTTTATCATCAAGCTGAAGCCGTTCTCCGAGCGCCAGAAGGGATTCTGGTGGAAACTCAGCGGACTCTGGCAGGGCGACGGCATCTACCGTTTCTTCCTCAACCCGTATGAATCCACTGGTGTCATCGCCCAGATATTCATCAAGACAGCCCACATCAAGGATGCCCAGATTCTGGCCTTTGCGCCGCCTATGATCCCTGGCTTCTCGGCCAACTCGGGTGTCTCGCTCGTGATGCAGGACCGCACGGGTGGCGACCTGACCAAGTTCTACAACATTGTGAAGGACTACCTGGCAGAACTCAACAAGCGTCCTGAGATCCAGGCGGCACAGACGTCCTATAACCCGAACTATCCTCAGTACATGGTGTCGGTGGATGTCGCCAAGTGCAAGCAGAGCGGCATCTCGCCCTCCACGATCCTCGCCACCCTGCAGGGTTACTATGGCGGTCTCTATGCCTCCAACTTCAATGCCTACGGTAAGCTCTACCGAGTGATGATCCAGGGCTCGCCCGAGACGCGCAAGACGCTGGAATCACTTAATAGTATATATGTACGCACGCCCGCGGGCATGGCTCCCATTCAGGAGTTCTGCTCCGTCAACCGCGTGTATGGCCCGTCTAACATCAACCGCTTCAACCTGTTCACCTCCATCACGGTGACGGCGACGGTGGCCGACGGCTATTCCTCGGGTGAGGCCATCAAGGCCGTGCAGGAGGTGGCTGCCGACATGCTGCCCACGGGCTACACCTACGACTATCAGGGTCTGACGCGTGAGGAAGCCAAGGCCACCAACTCCACGGCCATCATCTTCCTGCTCTGCTTCATCTTCATCTACCTGATCCTGTCGGCACAGTACGAGTCTTACATCCTGCCGCTGTCGGTGGTTCTCTCTGTGCCCTTCGGACTGGCGGGCTGCTTCCTGTTCACCCAGCTCTTCGGTCATGCCAACGATATCTATATGCAGATCTCGCTCATCATGCTGATCGGTCTGCTGGCAAAGAACGCCATCCTGATTGTGCAGTTCGCCCTCGAGCGCCGTCAGACTGGTATGGCCATCTCCTGGTCAGCCGTCCTGGGTGCTGCAGCCCGTCTGCGTCCTATCCTGATGACCTCTCTGGCCATGGTGATCGGTCTGCTGCCGATGATGTTTGCCTCAGGTGTAGGTAAGAACGGTAACCAGACCCTGGGTGCCGCTGCCGTGGGTGGTATGCTGATCGGTACGGTGCTCCAGTTGTTCGTCGTTCCCACCTTGTTCGTCATCTTCCAGTCTATACAGGAGAAGATCTCGCCGCTGAAGTTCGAGGATGAGGATAACGAGGAGGTGGCTGCCGAGTTGGCTCAGTATGCACATTCAAAACCTGTTGATTATGAATTGGAGAAGTAATATGAAAAGACTGATGATATTCATGTCCGCAGCCCTGCTGCTGTCAAGTTGCGGACTCTATAACAAATACGACCGTCCTGACGTGAAGGCGGATGGTCTTGTGCGCGATCCTGTTTCCCTGACGGATACGCTCGCCGCAACAGATACGGAGTCGTTTGGCAATATGCCCTGGCGCAGTGTGTTCACCGACCCCCAGTTGCAGGGCCTTATCCAGCAAGGACTCGACAATAACCCAGACTTGCTGAATGCCGCCCTGAACGTGAAGCAGGTGGAGGCAGCCTTGACGGTAGCCCGTCTGGCCTTCCTGCCCTCACTGGTACTCTCGCCGCAGGGTACCATTGCCTCCTTCGACGGGGCGAAGGCTTCGCAGACCTACTCACTGCCCGTGAGCGCCAGTTGGAATGTCGATCTCTTCGGCAATCTGCTGAGCGTGAAGCGTTCGGCACAGATGCAACTCATCGGTACGAAGGACTATCAGACGGTGGTGAAATGTAACATCATCTCTGGTATTGCGAACCTCTATTACACGTTGTTGATGCTCGACCGTCAGGTGGAGATCGTCACCGACATGGAACAGTTGACGAAGGACACGTGGGAGAAGATGCAGTTCATGCATGAGAACCGTGTGGGTTACCGCTCTACGGCCGTGCAGAGTGCTGAGGCTGCCTATTACAGTGTACAGGCTCAGAAGGTCGATCTGATCCGTCAGATCCGTGAATGCGAGAACTCCCTGTCGCTCCTCATTGGTCAGCAGGGACAGACCATCCAGCGCGGTACGTTTGCCAACCAGAGCCTGCCCACGGATCTGGCTACGGGCGTGGGCATCCAGTTACTGAACAACCGTGCCGATGTCCACTATGCCGAGATGTCGCTGGCGCAGTGCTTCTACAATGTGGAGACCGCCCGCAGCCGCTTCTATCCGAGTCTTACCGTGACGGCTACGGCTGCCTTCACTAATAGTGGCGGTGGCGTTGTCATCAATCCGGGCAAGTGGCTTCTCTCTGCCGTCGGTTCCCTGGTGCAGCCCATCTTCCAGCACGGACAGATCGTGGCGGGCCTGAAGGTGGCCAAGGCACAGTATGAGCAGGCCTACAATACCTGGCAGAATGCAGTGCTGAAGGCTGGCAATGAGGTGTCGAACGCCCTGGTATCGTATAACGCCTCTGCCGAGAAGGCTGAACTCGATGGCAAGCGCGTCAAGGTGATGAAGCAGAATGTCGAGGACACGAAGAAACTGATGGAGTCCAGCAGCAACACCACCTATCTGGAGGTGATCTCTGCCCAGAGCAACCTGCTGAATGCCGAGATCTCCGAGGTGACGGATCAGTTCAATAAGATGCAGGCAGTGGTAAACTTGTATCAGGCCCTCGGTGGCGGAGCCAATTAATTAAGAGTTAAGTATTAAGAATTAAGAGTTATGGCAAGTGAAATATCCCCCAAGGCCGAGATCAGTCCCAAGGCGAAGATCGGCAACAACTGTAAGATATTCCCCTTCGTGTATATCGAGGACGATGTGGAGATCGGTGACAACTGTATCATCTTCCCTTTCGTCAGCATCTGCGACGGCTCGCGCATTGGCAACAACAACAAGATCCACCAGGGCAGTGTGATTGCCGCCTTGCCTCAGGACTTCAATTTCCGCGGTGCCAAGTCCTATGTGGAGATTGGCGATAACAACGTGATCCGTGAGAACGTGGTTATCAACCGTGGTACGCAGCGTGATGGCAAGACCGTTATCGGCAACAGCAATTTCCTGCTCGAAGGAACGCATATCAGTCACGACACGAAGGTGGGTGACCACTGCGTGTTCGGCTATGGCGTGAAGATTGCGGGCGACTGCGAGATCGGCAACGGAGCCATCTTCTCCTCCAGTGCCATCCAGAATGCGAACACCCGTGTGGGCCGTCTGGCTATGGTGCAGGCCGGATGTACCTTCTCTCAGGATGTGCCGCCCTTCGTCGTAGCCGGTGGCAAGCCCCTTGAGTATGGTGGTCCCAACACGACGATGATGAACGAGGCGGGTATCGACGAGAAGGTGCAGAAGCATATCGCCAATGCCTATCGTCTGCTGTTCCATGGAAAGACGAGTGTCTTTGATGTGATCAACCAGATCCGCGACCAGGTTCCCGACGGTCCTGAGATCCAGGATATCATCCGTTTCCTCGAAGGGACGAAACGCGGTATCATGAGTAAATAGACAAATAAAGCCCCGCCAACTGGCGAGGCTTTATTGTTCAGTAACTTGCGCTGCAGGGGATACCTGCGGCTATCACTCTGTCGCGGATGCTGTCGAGTTGTTCGTGGGTGGCTTTCAGCAGCCCTTGGGTGGGTGTCTCGCGGTCGATCGTGTAGATCATCACCTGCTGGGGCTTGATGTCCTTCACGGCCTCCAGCCAGGGGGTAACGTACTCGTCGCCTGTGTTATCGACGCTTTCACCCTTACACTCGCCACGCATGAACATCGTCTGGATGATGACATGGCCGTTGAAGGCTTTCAGACGCTCAATGATGACATCGACGTCATAGGTGCCATTAGGATGATCTACCTTATTAATATATATAGGATCGACGGTGTCGAGTTTCAGGATGTTGTTATCCACCCGCATCAGGGCATCGTGCACCTGTGGGCGGTGGATCATCGTCGAGTTGCTCAGCACGGAGACCTTGGCCTTCGGACAATACTGGTCTCTTAGCAGGATGGTGTCGCCGATGATCTCTGCGAAGTGCGGATGGCAGGTGGGCTCCCCGTTGCCCGCAAAGGTCAATACGTCGGGCAACTGTCCCTCGACGGTCATCTGCTGCAACTTCTCCTCCAGTCTCCTGGCCACTTCCTCGCGCGTGGGGAAGGGTAGGGAAGGACGGTGGTCCTCATTCAATCCGCATTCGCAATAGATACAGTCGAAGGAACACACCTTGCCGTCAGCCGGCAACAGGTTGATCCCAAGGGAGAGTCCCAGCCGACGGCTATGCACGGGCCCGAAGATGGGCGATGGATAGATAATGGTACTCATACGGGGTGCAAAGGTACAAAATAGTTAAGAATTAAGCGTTCTTTTTTAAGAAAAAGCGGCAAAAGCCGAGCGAAGAATCAAGAAAAATAGATTATTATTTGGAAATCGCCTTAAAATGTTGTATCTTTGCACCTCGAAATTACGTACGTATTTGAATCATTCATGAAAAGACGCAGGAAGAATGCTGGCAGCCGTCGTGGCGTGCAGATGGTGACGTTGTGCATCAGCACGTCGATGGTGCTTGTGTTGCTGGGCTTGGTGGTATTCTCCGTGCTCACCTCCCGTAACCTGTCGCAGTGGGTGAAGGAGAACCTGACGGTGACGGTGATGCTGAAGGATGAGGTGAGCGTCAATGAGGCCAAGTTGCTCTGTCGTGATCTTTACCACAGGCCGTACTCCAGGAATATCGACTACATCAGCCGCGAACAGGCGCTGAAGGAGCAGTCGGAGGCCATGGGCTCCGATCCTTCGGAATTCCTGGGCGTGAATCCCTTCTCCGCTACGCTGGAACTTCAGATGAAGTCCGACTATGCCAACCGTGACTCCCTGAAATGGATTGCCGCGGAGATCAAGAAGAACCCGAAGGTGGCAGACGTCGCCTATCAGGTGGATCTGATGGACAGTGTGAACCGCAATCTGACGAAGGTGAACATCCTGTTGCTCGTCATTGCCGCCCTGCTGACATTCATCTCGTTCTCGCTGATCAACAACACGGTGCGCCTGAGCGTCTATTCCCGCCGTTTCCTCATCCACACGATGAAACTCGTGGGAGCATCCTGGGGCTTTATCCGCCGTCCGTTCATGCGTAATGGTCTGGTGGTGGGTGTCATTGCGGCCATCATCGCCATCGCCGTGTTGGGAGGATGTGTCTATGGCCTCTACTATTACGAGCCCAATATCATCACCATCATCACTTGGGTTGAACTGGCGATTACGGCTGGGGCTGTGCTGCTGTTGGGTATCATCATTACCACCGTCAGTTCGTATATCTCCGTGAACAAGTTCCTGCGTATGGCGGCGGGAGAACTATATAAGATATAAAAGGTAAAAATAATATATATGGATAAGAAGGATTTCGCATTCGACAAGACAAATTTCATTTTGTTGGCAGTGGGGATGGTCATTGTGGTCATCGGCTTCCTGCTGATGGTGGGGCCCAACTCCACAGACACGACCTTTGAGCCCGACATCTTCAGTGCCCGCCGTATCAAGGTGGCGCCAGTGGTGTGCCTCTTCGGCTTTGTCTCGATGGTCTATGCGGTAGTCCGTAAGCCTAAGGAAAAGTAAAATCATCAACCATGGATTGGATACAAGCATTGATTCTGGGTATTGTTCAGGGACTGACTGAATACCTGCCCGTCAGTTCGAGTGGCCATCTGGCCATCATCTCCCATTTCTTCGGTATCGACGGCGAGGAGAGCCTGATGTTCACAGTTGCCGTACATGTGGCGACGGTGCTCTCCACGCTGGTGATGCTCTGGAGGGAGATCGACTGGATCCTGAAGGGACTCTTTAAGTTTGAGATGAATGAAGAGACGAAATATGCGCTGAACATCCTCGTGTCGATGATACCAGTCGGCATCGTGGGACTGTTCTTCAAGGACAAGGTGGAGGAGGCCTTCGGCTCCGGACTGCTCATCGTGGGCGTGATGCTGATGTTGACAGCCGTGCTGCTGATCTTCTCCTACTACGCCAAGCCCCGTCAGAAGGAACATCTCTCACTGTGGGATGCCTTCGTGATCGGTGTGGCACAGGCCTGTGCCGTGCTGCCTGGCCTGTCGCGCTCTGGCTCTACCATTGCCACAGGACTGATGCTGGGCAACAAGAAGGAGAAACTGGCGCAGTTCTCGTTCCTCATGGTCATCCCTCCCATCTTGGGAGAAGCCCTGCTGGACATCATGAAGACCATGAAGGGTGAGGCTGTGATGGGCAATATCGGAACCTTCCCGCTGGTGATAGGTTTTCTGGCTGCCTTCCTCTCCGGCTGTTTCGCCTGTAAACTGATGATCAGTGTCGTGAAGAAGGGCAAACTGGTCTATTTCGGCATCTACTGTGCCATCATAGGTTTGGCAGTATTGGTCTATCAACTGGCGCGATGAACTTCCAGGAGGGCGCGTATATCTACATCAACAAGCCTTACCGGATGTCGAGTTTCGGGGCATTGGCGCACATCCGCTATGTCGTTTCCAAACGCATCGGCGTGAAGCGTGTCAAGATGGGGCATGCGGGTACGCTCGACCCCTTGGCCACGGGCGTCCTCATCCTCTGCACAGGGAAGGCGACGAAGCAGATAGAGAGTCTGCAACTCCATACGAAGGAATACACGGCCACCCTGCAGTTGGGGGCCACCACGCCCAGTTACGACATGGAGCACCCAGTGGATCAGACCTATCCCACGGCCCATATCACACGGGAACTGATCGTAGAGAAACTGGCACAGTTCAAGGGCGATATCATGCAGGAGCCGCCGCTCTTCTCCGCCTGTATGGTGGCGGGTGACAGGGCCTACGAACTGGCCCGTCGCGGTGAGGATGTGCGCCTGGCGGCCAAGCCCGTCCGCATCGACGAGATAGAACTGACAGCCTTCGACCCCGGGACGATGCAGATGAGCATCCGAGTGGTCTGTGGCAAGGGCACCTACATCCGCTCGCTGGCCCGTGACATCGGCCATGCCCTGGGGAGCGGTGCCTATCTGACGGCACTCTGCCGCACCCGCGTGGGCGATGTCAGGATAGAGGACTGCCTGACGTTCGACGACTTCCCCCAGTGGCTGGAGAAGCAATTGTCAAATCGTGAAATAGTCAAATCGTGAAATAGTCAAATCGTCAAATAGTCAAATCGTCAAATAGTCAAATCGTCAAATAAATATATGAAGTTATCACAGTTTAAGTTCAAACTCCCCGAGGAGTTGGTTGCGCTGGAGCCCCCGTTCCACCGTGATGAGTGCCGTCTGATGGTGGTGCTTCGCAAGAGTGGCAAGATAGAGATGACTAAGAAAGACGAGAATGGTGCCGACCTCAAGGACGAGGAGGGCCATCCCGTCTATCTCGACTTCCGTAACATCCTCGACTATTTCGACGAGGAGGATACGTTCGTCTTCAACGACACACAGGTGTTCCCCGCCCGTCTCTACGGCACGAAGGAGAAGACCGACGCGAAGATCGAGGTGTTCCTGCTGCGCGAACTCAATCCGGATCTGCGCCTGTGGGATGTGCTCGTGGAGCCCGCCCGTAAGATCCGTATCGGCAACAAACTGTTCTTCGAGGACGACGGTCCGATGGTGGCCGAGGTCATCGACAACACCACCAGCCGCGGGCGTACCCTGCGCTTCCTCTACGACTGTCCGCACGACGAGTTCAAGCGCGAACTGTTCGCCCTGGGCGCTGCGCCGCTGCCACGGTATATCATCGACAAGCGTCCCGCCACCGGGGAGGATATGGAGCGCTTCCAGACCATCTACGCCAAGAACGAGGGTGCCGTCACGGCCCCGGCCACGGGACTGCACTTCAGCCGCGAACTGATGAAGCGCATGGAGATCAAGGGCATCAACTTCGCCTTCATCACCCTCCATTGCGGCCTCGGCAGTTTCGACCCCATCGAGGTGGAAGACCTTACGAAGCACAAGATGTCGTCAGAGCAGATGCACATCGGCAAGGAGGCCTGTGATATCGTGAACAGAACCAAACAGGCCGAGCGCCGCGTCTGTGTCGTGGGCACCAGTACGGCGCGTGCCACGGAGACCGCCGTAGGTACCGACGGGATGCTGAAGGAGTACGAGGGATGGACCAATAAGTTCATCTTCCCGCCCTACGAGTTCGGACTGGCCAATGCCATGGTGGCCAACTTCTACCATCCTGAATCTACCATGATGATGAGCCAGTGCTCCTTTGGCGGCTATGACCTCACCTACGAGGCCTACAAGAAGGCCGTGAAGAACGGCTATAAGTTCGGCTGCTATGGCGACGCCATGCTGATCCTCGACGACTAATCATTCCGGCATGACGCATCAGGTATATTTAGGACTGGGCAGTAATCAGGGTGACAGGAAGGCTAAGATTACCCGTGCCATAGAACTTATCGGCGAGCGGGTGGGGACGGTGCTCCGCCAGTCGTCGCTCATAGAGACCGAACCATGGGGCTTCACCTCGGGCAACAAGTTCCTCAACGGTGTCATCTACTGCGAGACCACCCTCCTGCCACGCAAACTCCTCGAGGTGACCCAGCAGATCGAGCGCGAACTGGGGCGCCACTACAAGGGCATGGCCTATCGCGACCGTCCCATCGACATCGACATCCTGCTCTACGACGATATCACGATGGATGAGGCCGACCTGAAGATCCCCCATCCGTTCATGTACGAGCGCGACTTCGTGATGATCCCCCTGGCAGAAATAAAAGAGCCCGCTGAGTAGCGGGCTCTTTTATTTCCGAAGAATTCCTCTTACTTACGGAGACCGAGGGCCTTGATGATGGCACGATAACGGTTGATGTCGTTCACGTACAGGTACTTCAGCAACTTGCGGCGCTTGCCGACGAGCATGGTCAGCGAACGGGCAGTCACGTGGTCCTTGTGGTTCTTCTTCAGGTGCTCTGTCAGGTGGGAGATACGGTAGGAGAAGAGGGCAATCTGAGCCTCTGCTGAACCAGTGTCAGTCGTACCCTTGCCATACTTACCGAAGATCTCTTCCTTCTTGGCTTTGTCTAAATACATAGTTTTGAATGTGATTAAATAGTTGTTTGCAAACACATCTTTCGGACGCTCATCCCCCTAATCACGAAGGGTTTACGTCGTCGGATGCTCCGGATTTTCCGAAATGCGGGTGCAAAGGTACGACTTTTCCTCCACACCACCAAATTTTTCGCAGGTTTTCTGCTATTTGACAATCTTGAAGGCGACGTGCTTGTCGTAGAGGGTGGCGTACAGGGTGTTGTCCTCACCGATGGCAAACCAACTGGCCGCCGTGGGTATCCAGTACTCCCGCGTCTTCACGCCCGTATAGCGGTTCAGCACGTAGATATAGTCGGGGATGCCCGAGCCGCCCAGGCCGCAGATGATGGAGTTATCGACGATCAGGAAGTTGGATGACGTCACCGTGCGCGGCTTGCTGATCCAGAGGGTCTCGTCGGTATTGATATCGACGGCCACGAGGTAGTAGCCCTGCGAGTCCTTGTCGGGAGCCGTCGAGGCACACTCCGAGAAGTACAGGACGCCATCCTTCACCACGGCCCATTCCACTCTCTGGAAGAGGCTGTCCTTGGGAGTGATGGTGAGATTACGGGTGTTATACACCTTCTTCACCTCCCTTGAGGGGTCGAGGAGCATGATCAGGTGCGGGTCCCTGCCCCGGCAGGAGATGTCCTGCTCGGTCTCGCCCCAGGGCAGGGGCTTGTCGCTGGGTGTCCTGCCATAGATGGCCACGGGGAAGTCGCCGTCGGTGAACACGTCGTTCAGTGCCCATTTGCCGTCATACACGGCGGGCACGCCCTCAGGGATCCTGAAGTCGGTGTCGTCCCAGCCGAGGGTGGGGTGGCCGATGATGTTGCCCAGGCGGAGCGAGGGCTGTGCGAGCGTGGTGTAACTCTCCATCGGTTGTGAGAACTTGGTGCGTGCCAACTGCAGCGTCCGGCTCTTGCCGGCAGGTGCCTTCGCCAGTGTCTTCCCGTCGAAACTGGGCACGTCGATCAGTTGGATCTCTGTCTGGAAGTCCTGAGCCCCCGCAGCAAGCGCCAGGAACAGGAATGTGGTAAGGATTACGGACTTTTTCATACGCTTATCTTTTAAAATCGTCTGCAAATTTAATAATAATTCTCCAATCATGTCACATTTTATGGGAAAAAATCTGTCCTCCTTAGGGCCCGTAAAATACTTAGTGAGTTTTGAAAAATACTCAATGACTATTGCAAAATACTCATTAAGTAATTTTCCTAAAGCATTGAGAAATTTCCAAAAAGTACCACTTGTACACAAAAGGGATTCTAATTATGTGTACACGGCGGGGCACCGTTAATGTTTTATAATTTTCACTTAATTGTCGCTCTGTTTCCCGACAGTATCAGATAAATGTACTATATTTGCAGTCAGAAAGAATTAATTCATTTTTATTTAATCACTAAAATCAAACGATTATGAAAAAATTAATGATGATTGCTGCCCTGATGGTGGCTACACTGAGCGCAAACGCACAGGACATGTTTATCAAGCCAATGGTAGGTGGAACGCTTTCTACACTCCGTGGCTCTGATGTTGAAGGTAACAAAATGCGTCTGGGCTTGGCTGCCGGTGCAGAGTTCGGTTATATGTTCACTGAGCAGTTCGGCGCTACTGGCGGTCTGCTGGTGTCTATGCAGGGCTCAAACTTCAAGGATACTGATTATACGAAGGACGTGAGCACTACGCTGACTTATCTGAACGTGCCCATGCTGGCCAACTACTACATCTTCCCAGGTTTTGCAGTGAAGGCTGGTGTTCAGTTCGGTTTTCTGCTCTCTGCCAAGCATAAGGCCAGTGAGAGATTATTAGAAGGCTCTTGGCATGATTACGAACAGTCGGGCACTGACGGTATGAAGAAGTTGGATTTCTCCATCCCCCTCGGCATCTCTTATGAGTTTAGCGACTTCGTCATCGATGCCCGTTATAATCTTGGCCTGACAAAGATTAATAATAGTGATTATGCCAGCAAGGCATACAACAGCGTGATCATGCTGACTCTGGGCTACAAGATCCCCCTCTAAGTATCAGACTGCCTGATTGATATAGAGCGAGAAATCGCTTCCGCAGATAAAAAAATAACAGGCGGAGGGTGATTTCTCGCTTTTTTTGTATAATTTTGCAGCCCAATTTAATAATAAGGTATGCAGGATATCAGAAATATCGCTATTATAGCACATGTCGATCACGGTAAGACGACGCTGGTCGATAAGATGATGCTGGCGGGGAATCTCTTCCGTGAGGGACAGAACCTGTCGAGTCAGGTGCTCGACGCCAACGACCTGGAGCGCGAGCGCGGCATCACTATTCTTTCCAAGAACGTGAGTATCAACTGGAAGGGTGTGAAGATCAACATCATCGACACCCCGGGACACTCCGACTTCGGCGGTGAGGTGGAGCGCGTATTGAACATGGCCGACGGCTGTCTGCTGCTCGTGGATGCCTTCGAGGGTCCGATGCCCCAGACGCGCTTCGTGCTGCAGAAGGCCCTGCAGATCGGACTGAAGCCCATCGTGGTGGTGAACAAGGTGGATAAGCCCAACTGTCGCCCCGAGGAGGTGTATGAGATGGTGTTCGACCTGATGTTCTCGTTGAACGCCACCGAGGACCAGTTGGACTTCCCCGTGGTCTATGGCTCTGCCAAGAACGGTTGGATGGGTGAGGACTTCAACAAGCCCACGACAGACATTACCTATTTATTGGATAAGATCATCGAGGTGATCCCTGCGCCCCAGCAGATCGAGGGCACGCCCCAGATGCTGATCACCAGCCTCGACTATTCGAGTTATCAGGGCCGTATCGCCGTGGGGCGCGTGCATCGCGGACAACTGAAGGACGGCATGCAGGTGACCATCGCCCACCGCGACGGTACGATGGAGAAGACGAAGATCAAGGAACTGCATACCTTCGAGGGTATGGGTCACGTGAGGACGGAGAGTGTGGATTGCGGCGATATCTGTGCCGTCATCGGACTGGAGAAGTTCGAGATCGGCGACACCATCTGCGACCTGGAGAATCCCGAGCCCATGAAGCCCATTGCCATCGACGAGCCCACGATGTCGATGCTCTTCACCATCAACGACTCGCCGTTCTTCGGCAAGGAGGGTAAGTATGTGACCTCGCGCCATATCAACGACCGTCTGGAGAAGGAACTGGAGAAGAACCTCGCCCTGAAGGTGGAGCCCTTCGAGGACTCGACGGATAAGTGGGTGGTCTCAGGGCGCGGTGTGCTGCACCTCTCCGTACTGGTGGAGACGATGCGCCGTGAGGGCTATGAGTTGCAGGTGGGTCAGCCGCAGGTGATTTTCCGTTACGGAAAAATGGAAAATGGACAATTGATAATGGATAATTCGGCTGCGCAAAAGGATGGCGGTAGCAATAATTATCAATCATCAATTATCAATTCTCAATTAATCAAGTGCGAGCCGATCGAGGAACTGACGATCAACGTGCCTGAGGAGTTCGCCTCGAAGATGATCGACATGGTGACGCGCCGCAAGGGTGAGATGACGTCGATGGAGAACCAGGGCGAGCGCGTGAATATCGAGTTCGATATCCCCTCGCGCGGTATCATCGGTCTGCGTACGAACGTGCTGACAGCCTCGCAGGGTGAGGCCATCATGGCCCACCGCTTCAAGGAGTACCAGCCGTATAAGGGTGAGATCGAGCGCCGCGTGAACGGTTCGATGATCTCGATGGATACGGGCAACGCCTTTGCCTACGCCATCGACAAACTGCAGGACCGCGGTAAGTTCTTCATCGACCCGGGTGAGGATGTGTATGCAGGACAGGTGGTGGGTGAGCATGTGCATGACAATGATCTGGTGATCAACGTCTGCAAGGCCAAGCAACTGACCAACGTGCGTGCCTCGGGTACTGACGAGAAGGCGAGGATCATCCCCAAGACGGTGATGTCGTTGGAGGAGTGCCTGGAGTATATCAAGCAGGACGAACTCGTGGAGGTGACGCCGCTGTCGATGCGCATGCGCAAGACGATCCTCGACCACGACCAGAGAAAGAAGGCTGCGAAACAATAAAGTAATCCCCGCAAATGGCGGGGATTATTTGTTTTATGCGTCGGCGAAGACCTTGCCGTCGTCGAGGGTGATCTGCAGTTTGGTGTATTCGCAGTGGAAATCGTGCTGCAGACGGTCGAGATAGCGGGCACTTTCCCATTTGCACATCGGCAGGTCGTGGAGCAGGTAGTTGCCGCAGGCTTCAGGACGGGTGGCAGGTACTTCCGTCTGCGTGAGGATCCACTCCAGGCACTCGATGGTGAGGCGGCGCATGTCCTCGACGGTGTAGGATCCTGTCATGATGATATACATGCCCGTGAGACAACCCATAGGACCTACATATACCACATCCTCCTTGGCCTCGGAGTTGCGGAACCAGGTGGCCATCAGGTGCTCCAGACTATGCATGGCGGCAGGGGCCACGGCGGGCTCCTGATTAGGTTCTGTGATACGCAGGTCGAACGTGGTGAAGCCTTTATCCTCGCGGGAGACGTAGATGCCCGGCTTCAGGCGGGTGTGATCGATGGTGAAACTCTGTATGACTTCCATTTGTTTTAATTGATAATGGATAATGGACAATTGATAATTAAAGACTCTCGATAAAGGTCTTGGTCGTGAGGAAGGATTTCTCAG
>JAFRMM010000148.1 GCA_017430675.1 Prevotella sp. | reverse complement strand
GAACTCTCGGCCATCTCGATCCTGCGAGGTCTGAAGGAACGCTACGAGAACCATCACAAGGTTAGGATCCAGGATGACGCCTGTATCGCTGCCGTACAACTCTCTGAGCGCTATATCTCTGAGCGATTCCTGCCAGACAAGGCCATCGACCTGATGGACGAGGCCGCCGCTAAACTGCGTATGGAGCGTGACTCCGTGCCTGAGGAACTCGATGAAATCACGCGTCGCCTGGCCCAACTTGAGATTGAGCGCGAGGCCATCAAGCGCGAGGGCGATGAGCCTAAGATCGCACAACTCGACAAGGACATCGCCGAACTGAAGGAACAGGAGACACAGTTCCGTGCCAAGTGGGAAGGTGAGCGCGAGTTGGTGAACAAAATCCAGCAAGACAAACAGGAGATAGAGAACCTGAAGTACGAGGCTGAGCGTGCTGAGCGCGAGAGTGACTACGGCAAGGTGGCAGAGATCCGCTACTCGAAACTGAAGGTCCTTGAAGACGACATCAAAGCCATCCAAGCACAACTGGCTGATGCCCAGAACGGTAACTCACTGGTACGTGAGGAAGTCACTGCTGACGATATCGCCGAGGTGGTATCACGCTGGACAGGTATTCCCGTGACACGTATGATGCAGAGCGAGCGAGAAAAGTTGCTCCATCTGGAAGAAGAACTGCACAAGCGCGTGATTGGTCAGGATGAGGCCATCACAGCCGTGAGTGATGCTGTTCGACGTAGTCGTGCAGGATTACAGGATCCCAAGCGACCTATCGCCTCATTTATCTTCTTAGGTACGACGGGTGTTGGTAAGACAGAACTCGCCAAGACGTTGGCAGACTATCTGTTTAACGACGAGACGATGATGACACGTATCGACATGAGTGAGTATCAGGAGAAATACAGCGTGTCAAGACTGATTGGTGCACCTCCAGGGTACGTAGGCTATGATGAAGGCGGACAGTTGACGGAGGCCGTCAGACGTAAGCCCTATTCTGTCGTGCTCTTCGACGAGATAGAGAAGGCACACCCCGATGTCTTTAATATCCTGTTGCAGGTATTAGACGACGGACGACTGACGGACAACAAGGGTCGCACGGCCAACTTCAAGAACACCATCATTATCATGACTTCGAACGCCACGCGCGAGCAACTTCATGCCACCATGCGACCGGAGTTCCTGAACCGTATTGATGAGATTATCACCTTTACGCCACTGACGAAGGAACAAATTGCTGATGTGGTACGTCTGCAGATGAGAAAAGTAACAGATATGTTAGAGCCGCAGGGCATCAAACTGGAATACACGCCCCAGGCCATCAACTATCTGGCTGAGGAGGGCTACGATCCTGACTTTGGTGCAAGGCCCGTAAAGCGCGCCATCCAGCAGTATGTGCTGAATGACCTCTCTAAGAAACTCCTCGCCGATGAGGTGGATCGCACAAAACCCATCATCATCGATGAGTTCGGTGACGGACTGGTCTTCAGGAATTAATTAAGAAGGTAACTCATTTAAAGAGTTACCTTCTTTCCTTGGCGGATATACACACCCTTGTGGGAAGGACGACCTTGAAGGCGCCTCCCTTGGAGGTCGTACCATACATCAAGAGTTTCCTCATGCAATATATGCCGGATAGCCGTCTCTTCCTTAATGAAGTCAAAGGATATTCTGCCGTCATCATCCATACGGATATTGGAAACAGTCTTGCCTTCAAACGACATGGCGGGAATGGAGGAGGCACTCAGGTGATCATTGATGGAGTCGCCCACAATATAGGGATAAGCCGCCAGACTAAGATAAAGGTTATGACCGTCTTCTGTATATTGGCTACCGATACTCTTAAAATAACTCTCACTTTCACGGTAACTCCTGTTATCTGCACAAACAAGGGATACCTGAGGTGTTGCTAATTTATTGGGAGAAAGGGTTCCATTATAATGGTCCACATAAGTCACCAACAGCCCGTTTCCCGGAACAAAGACATCGAAGCCTCGTTGTTGACGATTCTCCAGCAAATAATACTGAGGGGCATCCGCATCATTTCGGATGATGTAGGCACAAGGCTCCTCATCCATCGAAGGCATGTCGGTAATAGATACCGAGGCATTCAGTTCCACTGGATCAAACCACCCACAGAGATTACGCTCAAAGGCAGAGTAATTAGGGATGGCCCAACTGTTATTAGCGTAGTTACCTCCGTCCATCAGATCCCATTCATCGAAATAGGAGTAAACCGTCAGACTGGAAGGATACAGATCGGGCAATCCAAGCGTATGGGAGAACTCATGGCAGAAAGTGCCATAGCCATCCCGATAACCTTGACGATTGAGTTCTGCCACACAGGCGTAGGTAGCGAGGCTGAGACCTCCTACCTTCTTGCCATACACAGTAAATTTATGTGGCCAAATGGCATCGGAAGAGCCACCTCTGTTCTCACCCTTTCCTGCAAAAACCACAACCACCACGTCGATGGTACTATCACCATCCCAGTCATAGGGAGAGAAATCGGCCTCCGTAGCCAGACATGCCTGATAGATCATCTCCTCAGGACGCATGTCCGCACCTTGGATTCCGCCATCGTTTTTACCATAATACTTCATGGAGTCTGGCAGGGTGACAGGTCCCATCACATCGAAGGTAAGGTTGAACTGTCCGTTGCTCTGTTTCCTGAAATATTCGCCTACACATCCCACCGTACCGTTCACGGAGAAACCTGTCAGGTTAAGTGCCTCATTCCATTTTTGCGCCACTTCCTCCACAGTGAAGGGCACATCCTGAAAGGCGGCGAGAATCACGGGAACATGATAATCGCCTTGTAAGGATGAGACAGAGGAACCATAGACCGGACCTCGCGTCATAGCACGGGTATCAGTCCTGACATCCTTATCGCAAAAGATGCGTTGTTGTGCCCTGACCGCTGTCACAGTCAGGAGCACAACCATGCATATCACCAGATACCTTTTCATTTCTTCGGGCACCAAGGTTTGAGAGTCTTGAAAAAGTCATTACCCTTATCATCCACAAGAATGAAGGCAGGGAAGTCTTCCACCTCAATCTTCCAGACAGCCTCCATGCCGAGTTCAGGATACTCCACACATTCAATACTCTTGATAGAACTCTGCGAGAGGACTGCAGCAACACCTCCGATGGTGCCGAGGTAGAAGCCGCCATGCTTCTTACAAGCCTCGGTCACCACGTCAGAGCGGTTACCCTTGGCAATCATCACGAGCGATGCACCGTTTGCCTGGAACTCATCTACGTACGGATCCATACGGTTAGCCGTCGTCGGGCCCATCGAACCACAGGGATATCCCTCTGGGGTCTTTGCAGGACCGGCATAGAGCACGGGATACTTCTTGAAGTAGTCGGGCATACCCTCACCTGCATCCAGACGGGCCTTCAGTTTAGCATGAGCAATATCACGGGCCACAATGATGGTGCCCTTCAGATTCACACGGGTAGAAACAGGATACTTAGACAGTTCCTTGCGAACGGCATCGATACCATCGTTGAGGTCAATCTCGATACCCTTACCACCCTCACCGGGCTTACGTAATTCCTCAGGAATCAGTTCCGTTGGGTTAGCGTCCATCTTCTCCAGCCAAATACCGTCGGCATTGATCTTGGCCTTGATGTTGCGGTCGGCAGAGCATGATACACCCATACCAATAGGACAACTGGCACCATGACGAGGCAGACGGATCACGCGAATATCGTGAGCCAGATACTTACCACCAAACTGAGCACCCAGACCAATCTTCTGAGCCTCAACGATGAGTTTCTTCTCCAGGTCGATATCGCGGAAAGCACGACCCGTCTCATCACCTGTAGTGGGCAAACCATCATAGAACTTAATGGAAGCCAACTTCACCGTGAGCAGGTTCTTCTCTGCAGAGGTACCACCAATCACGAAAGCAATGTGATAAGGCGGACATGCAGCAGTACCCAGAGACTTCATCTTCTCGACGAGGAACGGGATAAGTGTACTCTCATTCTGGATGGTAGCCTTGGTCATGGGATAGAAGTAGGTCTTATTGGCTGAACCACCACCCTTGGCTACCATCACAAACTTATACTCTGCACCCTCCGTTGCCTCGATATCAATCTGAGCAGGCAGGTTGCAACGGGTATTCACCTCGTCGTACATATTCAGAGGAGCATTCTGAGAGTAGCGCAGGTTGTCCTGCGTAAAGGTATTGAATACACCCAGGCTCAGTGCCTCTTCATCCTCGAAACCCGTCCATATCTGCTGACCCTTCTCACCATGGATGATGGCCGTACCCGTGTCCTGACAGAAAGGCAGGATGCCCTTGGCAGCCACTTCGGCATTGCGGAGGAACTGCAGGGCGACGTACTTATCATTCTCACTGGCCTCAGGATCGGTGAGAATCTTGGCCACCTGTTCGTTATGCTCGCGGCGCAGCATAAACTCCACATCGTGGAAGGCCTGCTGGGCCAGAAGTGTGAGGGCTTCTTTGCTAACCTTCACAATCTGCTTTCCTTCAAACTCGGCGGTCGTTACGCCTTCCTTACTCAACAAGCGGTACTCCGTCTTGTCCTCGCCCACCTGAAACATCGGGGCATACTTGAATTCAACTGCTTTAGCCATAATAATGTATTTGTTTAATTATTGGTATATTTACCTTATTACTAATGTTTAATCAATATCCGAATATATCCTCTGTCGTCAAGCGCTTGATGGAACCTATCTTGCCCAGTGCCTCCATATCCAACTCCTTCTCATCACCTAGGATGATGTAGCGACAGGGCTTATTGGCCATCTGCTCCTTCTCGAAGTCAACGATATCCTGTAGGCTAATGCTCTGCAGCGCGTTATAGACCTTCTCATTCAAGTCGTAATCGATACCCTGACGCTTAGCAGACAAGTAGGCATTGATAACGCCCGACTTAGTCACACGCATGCTGGCTAACTGTTTTATGAGCGCATCCTTGGCAATCTTGAATGCAGTCTCACTGGCAGGCATCTCGTTGAGGATGACATGGAACTGGTTCACAGCATCCATCATCTTGTCGTTCTGTGTGATGATATAAGCGATGTAAAACTCCTTCTCGTCCTTCTTGCTCGGCGTCAGATAATAGGCTGCTGCACTATATGCCAGTCCGCGGGCTTCGCGCATCTCCTGGAATACAATGCCGTTTATACCTCCACCGTAGTATTCATTGAAGAGATCGACCACAGCCTCCAGTTCAGGATGCCAGTCACGCTCCTCGTTATGATACATCTCCAGATAGATGTTCTTCGCATCGTAAGGAGCAATCCATACCTCATTAGTTTTAGCCTCCTGTTGCCGGTAGGGTTTTCCCTGAGGAACATCCGCTGGAGTCAAAGGTGTCTGGTGGCTGGCACCCAGCGTCTCTGACAGTTCGTCGGGTGTCAACTTACCGTAGTAGAGCACAGCGTGCTTCATGTTAGGTAGGTTGGCTATCAGTGAGAGCAACTGCTGGGGATCAGCCTCTTTAAGTTGCTGCTCACTCATCTTATCGCGCCGAGAGTTATGCTCACCAAACATAGCATAACTGGTGAGGTACGAGAAGTTCGTACGCTGATCCGTCTTTGCATCCTCGCGCGACTTCAGAATCAAACCTACATACTGTTCATACGACTCCTGATCGGCCTTGGCATTCCTGATCACGTCTTCGAGCAGTGCCAGCGCTGGAGCCATCTGCGACTGTAGTCCGCTCAGAGAGATAATGAGGTTGTCGGCATTCACGTTGACAGAGTAGTTACAAGCCAGATTGTAGAACTTCTGTTTGATCTCGGCAGCCGACAACTTGTCTGTTCCCACATAGTCGAGATAGCCTGCAGCAATATCATAGCGGTTGTCATCCTGCTTTCCAAACTCATATCTGAACACGAGGGTGAACAGGTCGTCCTGCGTATTCTGCTTATAGTAGAGCGGCAGTTTGTTCTTGGTCTCGCCGATCACCAGATCTTTCTTGAAATCCACAAACTTCGGAAGAATGGGCTCCACCTCTGTCTCTTGAATCTCCTTCACGAATGCGCTCATCTGGTCGCGATTGGCCTGGATAGGCGTGATGGCTGGTTTGTCAATCTTCTTCTGGGTAGAATCTATGCCCGTCCTCTTGAAGATGGTGGCATAGCCATTGGTGAAGAATCGGTTGGCAAAGGCCACAATCTGCTCCTTGGTCATGTTCGAGATGCGATCCAGTTTTCCCACTTTCTGTTCCCAACTGGTACCTTGGATAAAGGCATTCATAAACTGCCCAGTGCGCCAGCGGTTGTTGTCGAGTGATTTCTGGTAGTTCAGTCTCAAGTTATTGATTACACTTGGCAGCAGGTCGTCAGAGAAGTTACCATTCTTCAAGTTCTCGATTTCCCCCAGCATCAGGTCTCTTACCTCTTCAAGCGACTGGTCAGGTTTGGGCGAACCGATGAGAATAAATGACGAATAGTCCATCTGGTCTTCTAAACCGGCACCTGCTTTCAACACCTTCATCTGCTGGTTCAGGTTGATGTCGAAGATACCGGCCTTACCATTGCTCAGCATATAACCGATCACATCGAGGGTGTCACACTGCAGATCAGCGGCTTTCTTGGCGAGCCATCCCACATACACTTCCTCTGCCTGCTGTCCAATGACAGTGGTGTCAGCAGGAGCCGTCAGCGGTTTCTGCACAGGGAACACGGGTTGCGCCACATCAGCGCCAGGTTTCCAACCACCAAAATATTGGTCGATGATAGCGATGGTCTTGTCCATATCCAAGTCGCCAGCCATACAGATGGCCACATTGTTGGGCACATACCACTTCTTAAAATAGTTTTTGATATTCGTGATCGAGGGATTCTTCAGGTGCTCTTGCGTACCGATGGTGGTCTGTGTGCCGTAGGGGTGCGTCGGGGTGAGTTTCTCGCCCATGGCCTTCCACACCTTGTCGCCGTCATCCGTCAGATAGAGGTTATACTCCTCATACACGGCCTCCAGTTCTGTATGGAATCCGCGAATCACCATGTTCTGGAAACGGTCACTCTGTATCTTCGCCCAGTTCTCAATCTCGTTCGAGGGGATATCCTCCACATAACAGGTCACATCGTTCGACGTAAAGGCATTCGTACCCTCAGCACCGATGGTAGCCATCAATTTGTCGTATTCGTTGGGGATAAAATACTGTGCTGCGATCTGTGACACCGAGTCTATCTCATGATAAGCCTGCTTGCGGGCCTCAGGATCCGTCAACTTGCGATAAGCCTCATAGCGCTGTTCGATATCTGCCAGCAACGGAGCCTCGGCCTCCACATTGTTCGTGCCGAAATGCGTCGTGCCCTTGAACATCAGGTGTTCCAGATAGTGGGCCAGACCTGTGGTCTCCGCAGGGTCATTCTTCGAGCCTGTACGCACGGCAATATACGTCTGAAGCCTTGGTCTCTCCGTATTCACAGAGAGATAGACCTTCAGACCGTTCTCCAGCGTATAGATACGAGTTTTCATCAAATCCCCAGGAACCGCCTCATACCTATAGTCCTTCGCCTGTGCGCATAATCCCAACAGCACCAAGCCCCATAACAGCACTAACTTCTTCATGTCTCCTAATATATATTAGTTTTCGTAGTCTATCTCGTGATCCAATTTCTCAAGGAAGTCATCAAGCACATCCCTATCAACATCACCCATACTATACTCCTTCTCTGCATCCTTACGGATCTCTGCAATCCAGGCACGACGGGCTTTCACATAGTCCTCATGGATACGCTCACAAGCAGCAGCATCGAGTTCCTCTAACTGGTAGTAGTCGAGAATCATCTGGTAACTCCACGCCCAACGGTAGTCACGGTAGTGATTATTGATGTCTGTGAAGCGGTCGAGCACCTGCTGGATATTGTCGATAGTGCCCGACTTAATGTCACCAATCAAGCGTTGTTCCTCACTCTCAGGCAACAGCAGACCACTGAGGTCTATCCATCTTCCCTGGCCTATACAACTTACAGGCTGTCCGATATAGCCCTCCTTTTGGGCTCGTTTCAGCACAGCACCCATATAGATACGCAGGGCAATATCGTAGTACTTCAGTCCCTTGCGCAGTGAAGTCGCATTAATCACATACTCATGGAAATTATAGGACGATACATTGTCACCTGAAGCGTGACGCAGGTCCTTCAGGATCTGGATACCCTGGATAATCTCTCCCACGGTAAACGGCGACAACCAGTCGAAATTGATAATACTCTTCTTAGACTGCTTCGAACGCTTGTCACGCTTCGGCCATTTCTTGATATCTCGATACAGTCCCACCGTGGTGATATTACGACCTGGCACGAGGGTCATCGTATCTCCATAGGCTATCAGGTAGGAGAACGGCAGGTTACGGGTATCTGGATGGTGCATCAGTTTGCCAAAGCAGACAGAGAAAGCGCCAATGGTGGCAGGCATCAGGATATAGGCACCGGAAGCCGTCTTCGTACCACGCTCCAGTGTTCCCCAATGCAATGGTCCCATCTTATAAGCATGATTCGAGAAGTTCGTATTAGAACCTGCATTATAGAAAGAGAACTCACCACCAATGAGCAACGAGCACTTATGATGGGAAGCCGAGAACGGACCGCAGAAGGCAGCACAGGCCTCACCGTTGGCCATAAACGAATTAGCAAAGAACAGACTGGCCTCTGCCGTGAACCCATTGGTAATCTGACAAGCCTCACCCACAAAACAGTCCTGCATCTTCACGGAGTTATTGATGCTACAACCATCACAGATAATCGAGTTTTCGCAAATAACACCCGTGCCGATGAATACAGGGGCATCCATCGAACTCATCACAGTACATTCTGAGAGACGGGCAGCACCACTGATCTCGCAGTCACCCTTGATTATGGTATTTGTGATATCCTTTGCATTGATAATCTTCACATTGTTACCAATCAGTCCACGCTCAGGCCTGGAAACACGAAGTTCGTCCTCAATCATCTGCTGGAGCGTCTTCTTCAGTTCCTTGTCAGATTCATGCTTGACCATAAAGGAGGCCAACTGACTATTCAACTCACGGAAAATCGTCACATTACCGTCACCCATCTCATTGAGCACGGAGATAACCGAACCCTCACCGTACGTGGCATCATCAGTAGTCTCCAGCGTACAAATGTTCGAGATATAACAGTCATTACCGATGGTATAGTTATTGATGTAGTTACCTACTTTCTCTATCAGACAGTCATTGCCGACCGTCACATTCCTGAGCGTGGCATCATTGATACCAGAATGTTTCAGGAAGCCCTTGCTCACCTCCACCATCTTATGGAAGGCTCCCAGACGGATATCACCATAGAAGATGACACGGTGGAAATTATAAGGCTTGAATTCCTCATCAACCAGTACTCGCTGCCAGTCCTCTGCCCAGCAGACATTGTTTTCCAAAATCTCAATTTCGGTTTGTGTCAGTTGTCTGTAATTACTCATAATCTTGATATAAAAAATCGTTATAAGGATATTTCTGTACATGAAGTTCGCGCACCCGCTTGTAGAGGGTTTCACGTAACTCGTCGATGTTCTCTTTCCGTTTAGCAGAGATAAAGAGACACTCCAGATAGTGCTGGTTCTCACCTGTACGGGCCATCCAGGTCTTTTTCAAATCCTCCAGCGTGTAGTTTTCCTTCGTCATGGGGGTGAGATCATCTTCCTCCTTTTCCACCCAGGTATAGGCATCTATCTTATTGAACACCAGCATGGAAGGCTTTTCTGAGCAGCCCAGTTCCTTCAGGGTTTCCTCTACCACACGGATCTGCTCCTCAAAATCCGGGTGGGAGATATCCACCACATGCACCAACAGATCAGCCTCGCGAACCTCATCGAGTGTACTCTTGAAACTCTCGACCAAGTCTGAGGGAAGTTTACGGATAAAGCCCACGGTATCAGCCAACAGGAAAGGCAGATTGTCGATGGTCATCTTTCTCACAGTGGTATCAAGGGTGGCGAATAGTTTGTTTTCTGCAAACACCTCACTCTTGGCCAACAGGTTCATCATCGTACTCTTACCCACATTGGTATAACCCACAAGAGCAACACGAATCAGACGACCACGGTTCTTTCGCTGGGTAATCTTTTGTTTATCAATCTCTGCCAGACGCTGTTTCAACAAGGTGATACGCTGCAGGATGATACGACGGTCCATCTCCAACTGGGTTTCACCAGGACCACGCAGACCCACGGAACCTTTGCCACCTCCAGAACCAGAGCCACCGCCTTGTCGTTCCAGGTGTGTCCAGAGTTTCTGCAGACGGGGTAGCATATAACGATGCTGCGCCAACTCCACCTGAGCCTTAGCCTCGGCAGTCTGGGCGCGCATGGCGAAAATATCTAATATCAAAGAGGTGCGGTCCAGAATCTTCACCTGAAGTTCCTTCTCAATATTACGAATCTGCTTGGCACTGAGTTCGTCGTCAAAAATCACCATACCCACAGGCTGGGGTGCGTTTGTCTCATCCAGAAGACCATCAGCAAAAAGAGAGGCATCCTGAGCATCTATCCAGTCATCGTAGGCATCCTGACATTGCTTTATATAATCCTTTATTTCCTGCAACTTTCCACTACCAACGTATGTCGTCTGACTCGGTCCTCCAACCTTCTGGGTAAACCGCTTAACGGTTACAGCACCTGCCGTATCCGCCAGAAACTCTAGTTCGTCGAGATACTCCTTGGTCTTGCTTTCATCCTGCTCCTTGGTGATTAGTCCCACCAATACCGCAGTTTCTGCCTTGGCCTCAGAAATAACAAATTCCTTCATACTGGATGCAAAGATACGAAATAAAAGTAAAAAGGTAAAAAGGTAAAAAGGTAAAATGAACAAAAGTCTTATCCTTTAACTCCTTTTAACTCCTATCACCCTTATTACTCCTAATTATTTTTGTACTTTTGCACTCAAATTAACGAACCAACTAAAAGCAAAAGATTATGAGAGTTATTATTCAAAACGACTATCAGAGAATGTCAAAGTGGGCAGCGAACCATGTTATTGAACGTATCAACGAGTTCAATCCGACACCCGACCACAAGTTTGTTCTGGGACTTCCTACTGGATCTTCTCCCGTGGGCATGTATAATGCCCTTGTAGAAGCCAACCGTATTGGAAAAGTGTCATTCAAGAATGTCATTACGTTCAACATGGACGAGTATGTTGGTCTGCCCGAGACCCATCCTGAGAGTTACCACGCCTTCATGGCCCGTAATCTCTTCGACCACATCGACTGTCCGAAGGAGAACATCCATATTCTCAACGGCAACGCCCCTGACCTTCAGGCCGAGTGTAAGCACTATGAGGAAATGATTGCAGAGGCTGGCGGTATCGACCTCTTCATTGGTGGTATTGGTCCTGATGGCCATATCGCTTTCAATGAGCCAGGCTCTTCCCTGCGTTCCAAGACCCGTATGAAGACCCTCACCACAGATACCCGTATTGCCAACAGCCGTTTCTTCGGCGGCAACCCAGAGAACGTACCTGCCCACGCCCTGACGGTGGGTGTAGGTACCGTGATGGATGCCCGCGAGGTAATGATCCTGGCCAATGGTCATGCCAAGGCACGCGCCCTGCAGGCTGCTGTTGAGGGATCCGTCAACCACATGTGGACTATCAGTGCCCTGCAGATGCATGAGCATGGTATCATTGTCTGTGACGAAGAGGCTGCCGACGAACTGAAGGTCTCTACCTACAAATATTTCAAGGATATTGAACAAGATCAGTTACTCTAATAATGAGGAAAGTATTTCTTTTATCCATAATACTAACGTCATCAGTCCTTTCCTGGGCTGGTGACGTTACTGTTTCATCGCCTGACAACAGATTACAGGTGACAGTGAGTGATGCTGGCGGACGACTGTATTATACAGCCACGCTCGATGGTCTGGAAGTGTTACAACCCTCTGCCTTAGGTCTCAAGACCAGCATAGGTGATCTTACCAAGGGACTGTCGATCGTCAATACCAAGACTGGAGCGATTGATGAACATTACACGATGCGTGGCACGAAGGCCTCCTCGGCTGATTACAAGGCTAACACACTGACAGTGGATCTCAAGAACCAAGATGGCAGGCTGTTCTCCATCCGCTTCCAGGTCTCTGACAACGATATCGCCTTCCACTATGAGATTCCTCGTCAGACGATAGGTCATTCAGAGGCTAAGCGCGCCCGTATCCTCTCCGAACTGAGCAGTTTCAACTTCCCTGAGGGCACCACCACCTTTATCTCACCGCAGATAGGACCTGAGTCAGGATGGGAACAGACGAAGCCATCCTACGAGGAAGGCTATTCTGCCGATGCCCCTATGGACACGCCCTCACAATATGGCCATGGCTATATCTTCCCTGCCCTCTTCCATCTCCCTAATGGTTGGGCACTGGTAGCAGAGACAGGTGTAGGCAGCAACTACTGTGGCAGCCACCTTTCTGACTATCAGGCAGGTATAGGCTATACAGTGGCTTATCCTGACAAGGGTGAGAATAATGGTTTCGGTGCAGACTTCGCTGGCATACCCCTGCCTGGCGAGACCCCCTGGCGCACGCTGACGGTAGGCAATAGCCTGAAACCCATCACAGAGACGACGATCAGTTACGATCTGGTGAAACCGCTTTACGAACCCAGTACTGATTACCAGCCTGGCCGCTATACCTGGAGTTGGCTGCTCTGGCAGGACAACTCCGTCAACTATGAGGATCAGGTGAAGTTCATTGACCTCGCCTCAACCATGGGTTTTGAGTATTGTCTCGTCGATAACTGGTGGGACACACAGATTGGCCGTGACCGTATGGCAGAACTGTCGAAGTACGCCCAGTCCAAGGGCGTACACCTCCTATTGTGGTATAACTCCAACGGCTTCTGGAACGATGCTCCACAGACCCCACGTAACTGTATGAATACGGCTATTGCCCGTGAGCGCGAGATGAAGTGGTTGCAGAGCATTGGCGTGAAGGGTATCAAGGTGGATTTCTTCGGGGGCGACAAGCAGGAGACGATGCGACTCTATGAGGATATCCTCAGCGATGCCAACCGCTACGGTCTGCAGGTGGTCTTCCACGGCTGTACCATCCCCCGTGGCTGGGAACGCATGTATCCCAACTACGTCGCCTCAGAGGCTGTGCTGGCTTCAGAGAACCTGTTCTTCGGAGAAGGTGCCACCATCAGCGAGCCTTTCGACCTCACTCTCCATCCTTTCTGCCGTAATGCCACGGCCTCAATGGACTGGGGCGGCATCATCATGAACAAATGGATGTCGCGTGACAACAAGAGCCGCCATACCCGTAAGACCACGGATATCTTTGAGATAGCCTCAGGCCTTATCATGCAGACCTCCGTACAGTGTGTGGCCATGCAACCCAACAATCTCGACGAACTGCCACAGTTCGAGATGGACTTCCTGCGTCAGTTGCCTACCACCTGGGAAGAGACGCGCTTCATCGACGGCTATCCTGGCAAATACGTCATCCTAGCCCGCAAAGCCACCAATGGCGGGTGGTATATCGCAGGTCTGAATGCCCTCAAGGAGCCCCTGACCCTGACCATCGATCTCACCCCCTTTCTAACCCCTCACCTCTCACCCCTCACCTCTCTTTTCCTCGACAACAAAAAAGGCGAGCCTACGCTCACCCCACTCAAGACAGATAAGAAAGGACAGGTAAAAGTCACCCTCCAACCTAACGGAGGCCTGATTATCAAATAAATAATCCCCGCCAGGGCCTGGCGGGGATTGTTTATTTTAAATCTTATGAAAGTCCCAACAAGGGTTTAAGATCGTCTTCCTTGTATAGAATCCATGCCGTAGTAGCCAAGAAGGCCAAGAAAACCCAAACAATGCACCACTTCGCACGTGCAGGACCAGACTTCTTAACGGGGACTGTGGCAGACTGAAGGGTAGTGAATGCAGGGGTTTCCGCCTGAACCTGCATTTCGGCCTGTTGAAGTTGACCTACCACCTGTTGATAGATTTGCTGCTGCATTTGCATTTCATTTAAAAGTTCATCACGCTGCGTTTGGGCACTCTGGGAACTCACGGATCGATGAGAGTCAGCAAAATTGGCATAAGTCAAACGAGCCTTCTCATACCTTGCCTTGACTTCACCGTATAGTTTCTTGTTGTATTCCAAATCAACCCGAGACTTACTCGTACGATAATCTGTAATGAACTTTTGCAAACGCGTTTTCACTGAATCAGCCATTGTAGCACAGATGAGCGCATCCTGATCAGTTACTTCTATTGAGATTACCATCGTCTTCTGATCTACATCACAAACTACCTTTTCGTCAATAAGTTTCACTATCTCCGTTTGCTCTTTTGTCAAACGGAATGGGTCTATTCCCGTATTTTCAGGTTCCTCATCCTTGAATAGACTCACCAGCCATTCGAAGAATGCCTTTCGAGCCGCCCCCCACCAAGGAAGTTTCTGCTCATTCATCAAATAATCGTAATAGGACATGGTTCGGTCAGGCTCACCCTCTTCCTCATCTCCTTCTATCGTTACAGGAATAAGAAACAGGCTGGTCTTAAAATCGACACTATTCATCAGGTCAGGATATAGCGTCGGAAACAAAGCCTCCGTTGAGTTGCCAAGCGCGCCTTTCAGGTTCACGCCAAAACTACTTGCCAAAGAAAGAAGCCCTGACTTGCTGCCACTTCCACTCATTTCAGGACTAAGTTTCACCTCACACCTGTAATAGTTAGGAATACTAAGCAGCAAAATCGCTGCAATCACAAAAGTGACAGGTAGAACCTTGTAATAAAGCGTCTTATGCTTCAGCAGATCCTTGAATAACTTTCCAAAGTCGATGGAAGACTCATCCATCTCTTCTATCATCTTATTTTCTTCATTCATAAGGCAATTACTTCAACATGTTAGCAACAGAAATGAACATGGTAGCAAGAGAGGCTGCAGAAGTTCCGATACCAAGCCACTGGGTAACGTCATTAGGATCTTTCGGCCCCTTTGTCGGCACAATAATCTCACAGCCCGGCTCCACAGTGCCCTTCGACGCCTTGGCGATGGTGCCGTTCTGATATAATATATAGGTGTGAGACTTACGCGCACGACGACCATAACCACCTGCCTGTTCTATATAATATTTGTAGTCTTTCTTGTTCTTAAAGGCCACCGTATTCGGCTTCAGAATATCACCAGAGATTTTCACCGTTCTGTTGTAACGGGGGATATACAGACGATCACCATCCTGTAACTCAATATCCTCGTCACAGCCTGGGTCAGCGAGAGCCTCGTCCAGATGGATACCTACGCTATAGGTCGTTTCAAGGGCCAACTGCTCCATGCTCAAAGAGTCTTTCTCGTCTGCCGATGCACTCTGCCTGGCCATCTTGATGAGTTCATCTCTACGGGCCAGTTCGTCTTCACTCATGTTACGGATGAGTCGGGCACCACGGACGTATGCTCCAGGGATAACACCGCCAGCGGCCTTGACAATATCACTGAGGCGTTGGTTCTTCTGCTCCAGCGTGTAAATACCTTCAAAGGCAATCTCCCCCTCAACACGTACCTTAAATGGTTCCACGGAGACTGGGCTACGACGGACAGACACCACATCGTAAGGCTCGAGCGTAAAACTACGATCACCATCGAACTCGAAGCCCGGTTTGATGGAAAAACTATAGGTCTTGGCAATCTCCATCGTGGAGGTCGTGGCCTCTGGATCAATCATCCTGCGTGCCACATCCACCTTCACCGTCGAGGCATTATCCGTCAAACCGCCAGCCTGCAGAATCAAATCCTCAATGGTCATTTTATCAGCATATTCGTATGTACCCGGGAAAATCACCTGCCCATCGATCGTCAGGATTCGCAGGTTCTGATGTTCTGCCAGCGTAGGGATGAAGAGGATATCCTCATTCTCCAAAGGCACGTCAGCGGCTGTGCCTTCCGTAATACCCTTCAGGTCAACAGACAATACTTCTTGTGTACGATTAGGCTTCATACGACGAATCACAGCACGAGACACCATAGCCTCTTCCGTCAGACCATCGGCATTCTCTATCAGGGAAAGCACACTGTTGACCTTCTCGCCCAACTGATACATGCCAGGACGGAATACGGCTCCCTTCACCTCCACCATGTTCTCAAAACGGTTATAGATAGAATCGACGATAACAGAATCTCCGTCATCCATCTTGAAATCTGCCCGTTCAAACTCTTCGACATTGAAGACACTCTTCATCTGACCGTTCTTACGGAGCACACGCAAAGACTTCTTATAGGCATCATTGGCAAAGCCGCCACTGTAGTTTAACAAGGTGGAAAGGCTTTCATTCTTACGGAGTTCATACGCCATCGGACGTTTTACACGGCCAGTGATATCGACAATACTCTCGTAGGGGCCAACCTGCACCACATCGTTATCCTGAAGACGCACGTTACCTGCCAGGCGACCGTTGAGGATAAACTCATAGACATCGACGACAGATATCTGGCGTCCCTGACGGAACACCTTGATGTTACGAAGTGTACCAATATCATTGATGCCGCCAGCCATATAAAGGGCATGGAACACAGTGGCAAAAGCCGAAAGTGTATAGGTTCCGGGAGTCTTCACCTCACCCATGACATTGACCAGGATGGTACGCGTCTGACCTACCGTCACCTTGACATTGGAACTCTCATAGTACGTACCCAGACTGCCACGAACCTTGGCCTGAGCAGCAGAAACTGAAAGGCCAGCCACATGGACGGGACCATATTCTGGCACCGTGACATCACCATCCGGGGATACCGTCAACTGAAGGCTCTTCTGCGTATCACCATAGACATCGATGATCACCTGATCGCCAGGACCCAGCACATAGTTCTGAGGTGTGGCAATATTCATCACAGGCTCGAACGTCAGTGACTTGTTATTAAAGATGTCACGGCCAAAGACCTTTTTACCGAATGTGGTCTGCTGCTCAGGTATATATTCTGGGGCAAGGGCTCGTTCATGGGTAATAATGTCATTGTCATTGACTTCGTTGTTGGCGCGCATCCGCTCCTTGGCATTGCCTATGGCATTGTCTAAATTACTGTCCAAACCGCGCTGGGTAATTTGTTTACCATACTTCTGGCGCATTTCCTGAATCTGCGCCATCGTAGCACCCTTCTGCAACAACTGCTTCGCAATATCCACATCAGCCGTACCTTTCTTTTTCTCCTGAATGGCATACTGTAGAATCTGATCCTGAGTCATACTCTGTCCCAGGGCCGTCGTCATAAAGCCCAGGAACACCAAAGACAACAAAAAAACTCTTTTCATATTTAACTAAATGAATTGTTTCTCGCTTATCGCGGTGCAAAAATACAACAATTTGGTTAAACGACAAAATTTTCTCAGAAATTTCCTTATTTAGAAACGACTTTTCACGATTATTTCTTATCTTTGCACCATCAAAAACCTAAATTCCTGTTTATGAAGAGATTTGCATTTCTCATTTTGACACTGACCTTCGTACTTTGTACGAAAGCAGAAGACGGCAGCCAGTTGTGGCTCAGATACCAGCCCGTGAACAAGGCCAAAGTGACAGGTCCTGACTGTCTGGCAGCGGAAGAACTGCGGACGTATTACCAGGGAGAGACGGCCACGCTGACGCTCGACCCCACGATGGCCGACGATGCTTACCGAATCAGCGGCAGCACCATCACCGCCAAGAGTGAACAGGGTCTGCTCTATGGTGCCTACGCCCTGTTGCGTGGGGAGAGCGGCTACTCTGCCCCCTTCTTCAAACTCCGCATCCTGAACCACTGGGACAACCCCAACGGCACTGTGGAGCGCGGCTTTGCAGGAGAGAGCATCTTCCTCGATCCCGATCCGGAACGGATCCGGATGTAC
Organism: Prevotella sp.; assembly: GCA_017430675.1. Next base: position 9,444 of record JAFRMM010000148.1, on the reverse strand, counting down.
GCTCGCGCCAATGCGTCTGTCGGCATCAACGGCACCGTGCTCAACAATGTGAATGCCAAGCCAGAGGCACTCTCAACAGAGAGTCTGCAGAAGACGAAGGCCATCGCCGATCAATTGCGTCCCTACGGCATTCGCGTCTATCTCTCCATCAACTTCGCCTCCCCCATCAAGGTGGGCGGTCTGGAGACTGCCGATCCGCTCGACACCAAGGTCGTCCGTTGGTGGAAAGAGAAGGTGAAAGAGATCTACCGTCTGATTCCCGACTTCGGTGGCTTCCTGGTGAAAGCCAACTCCGAGGGTGAGCCAGGTCCTCAGGACTTCGGACGCACACATGCCGACGGTGCCAATATGCTGGCCCGTGTCCTGAAACCCCACAAGGGCATTGTGATGTGGCGCGCCTTCGTCTATGCGCCCCAAAGTCCCGATCGTGCCAACCAGGCCTACTTGGAGTTCATGCCACTCGACGGTCAGTTTGCCGACAACGTGATCATCCAGATCAAGAACGGCCCCATTGATTTCCAGCCCCGCGAGCCATACAGCCCGCTGTTTACCGCTATGCAGAAGACGCAGATGATGGTGGAGTTCCAACTTACGCAGGAGTACCTCGGTGCTGCCAACCACCTGGTCTATCTCGCCCCGATATGGCAGGAATTTTTCTCGTTTGTGAAGCCCGGCAGTCTGAAGGCGATGGCTGGTGTGGCCAACATCGGCAACGACACTAACTGGTGCGGCCACCACTTCGCACAGGCCAACTGGTATGCCTTCGGACGTACAGCATGGGATCCCGCGCTGAAGCCGGAGAAGATTGCCGACGAGTGGATTCGCCTGACATTCTCGAGTGATGAGCGGTTGCTCAGTCCTGTCAGGCAAATCATGCAGGAAAGCCGTGAGGCGTGCGTCAAGTACATGATGCCGCTGGGCATTCACCACATCTTTGCCGGCACCCATCATTACGGACCTGAGCCGTGGTATGCTCCGAAGGGGCTGAGAGCCGACTGGACACCACCCTACTACCACAAGGCCGACTCCATAGGTATGGGCTTCGACCGCACCCTCACAGGCACGGCCAATGTCAGACAGTATCCAGAAGCGCTCTGCCGTCTCTACAACGATATCAACACGTGTCCAGAGAACCTCATCACATGGTTCCACCACGTACCCTGGGACCACAAGATGAAGAGTGGACGAACGTTTTGGGACGAACTCTGCCATCAGTACGATGAAGGCGTACATGAGGCCCGCCGTTTCCTCACCGTCTGGGATGCCATGCAGCCTTACGTTGATGCTCAGCGTTTCAGTGAGGTTCAGCGCAAACTCCGCATCCAGGCCCGCGACGCAGAGTGGTGGCGCGATGCCTGTCTGCTCTATTTCCAGACCTTCTCCCATCGTCTCATCCCACAGGACATGGAACATCCCGTCCACAACCTTGAGGAGATGATGCAGTTCCACATTCCCATCAGCATGTACGAAAATCCAGAGAACGGATATACCAAGTAGTGAAAGATGATATCTTATACTATAAAGTAATTTTATTTATCCTTTCAGCCGGAGGCTTATAGTCTGATTGTCAGGCTGTTCCACTGAAAGGAGTTTTTGGGAGGCCTCTTATGGTGATTACTTATCTAAAAGTTTGTGCCGTATGATTTTGAGGATTATCCCCTGCTGAAAAGCAAAAATATAGAGGCTCCGTAAGAAAATTTAGAGGCTCCGTAGGAAATTTTAGAGCCACTATAGGAAAATATGGAGCCACTATAGCGAGAATAAGTAGTCCTTTACAATCAAAAAGGGCTACTTATTCTCGCTAAAGTATCTATTTTCGCAGCAAAACAGGCACCCCTTTTTGCCTTTCAGCACAACAACCTGAATATCAACAGATTACGCCTCAACTGAAAGGTAAATGAAATTATTTTTCAAAATTTATACCGTGATTTCGCCAGAGCCGAGGCAGCGGTGGTGATCCCTGTCGTAGATGACACAGAACTGTCCTGGGGCGACACCGTGGATCTTCTCCTTGGAATGGACCACGAACTCACTTGGGTTCGTCCACTCGAGGATGGCGGGATGGTATTCTGGCGTGTGGCGGATCTTGAAGGTGACATCCGTCATCATCATCTCTGTGGTGAGGAAATGGAAATCTTGCACAGGGAAGTCCTGCTGATAGGCCGTCTCGGGGTCGTAGCCATGTGAGACGTAGAGGATATTCTGCGCCACATCCTTCTTCACCACGAACCAAGGGCCGCCACTGAAGCCCATGCCCTTGCGCTGGCCGATGGTGTGGAACCAGAGTCCACGGTGCTCACCAATACGACGGCCCGTCTCGAGTTCGATGACGTCGCCAGGCTGCTCACCTAAGTAACGGCGGATATAGTCGTTATAGTTGATCTTGCCTAAGAAACAGATGCCCTGCGAATCCTTGCGACGGGCATTCACCAGATGTTCGCGCTCAGCAATCTGGCGCACCTCGTCCTTCACGTAATGGCCAATGGGGAAGAGGGCCTTCCTTAACTGCCAGTCATAGATCTGCGCGAGGAAGTCCGTCTGGTCCTTCACGGGGTCAGGACTCGTACAGAGCCACTTGCGACCCTCGTCGTCGATCTCCGTCTGCGCATAGTGGCCTGTGGCAATCAGGTTGTAGTCGTGACCGCGCTTCTCGTCGAAGGCGCCAAACTTGATGAGACGGTTGCACATCACGTCAGGGTTGGGGGTATAGCCCGCGCGCACCTTATCCATCGTGTATTTAGTCACCTGATCCCAGTACTCCTTGTGGCAGTCGATAACCTCCAGTCTGCAGCCGTACTTATGCGCCACAGCCGTCGCCATCTCCAGATCCTCCTCGCTGGAGCAGTCCCATTGCTCAGACTCCTCAGGACCGATGTTGATGTAGAAGCAGTCGGGATGCAGGCCGAGTCTGGCGAACTCATACACCACGACACTGCTATCGACCCCACCCGATAACAGCACGGCAATCCTCTTGTTTTCAATCTCTTTGTTGTTCACGGCTGCAAAGATACGATTAACTGATAATAAATGAAGAAGAACATTTTATAAATCTTGTTAAAAAATGGGGGAAATCCATTGCCGATTCAAAAATAGTTCATATCTTTGCGATATCAAAATGATATCAAAGTTATCAACCATTTAAAATAAATAAGGTATGGAAACAAAAGAGTATGCTTTCAAAGGAATGGTGATGAACGGCTTCCTGATGCTGTTCGTCAACATCGCAGTGTTAATCCTGAGCATCGTAGGAATCGTGTATAGTATCATCCTGCTCGACGGCAGCGACGGTGCCTGTGGCGGGTGGCTGTTGGGCGGCAGTCTGCTGCTGCTTATCATCAACATCATCATGTGGTGCGGATTCATCATGCTCGAACCCAATGAGGCCAAGGTGGCCACATGGTTTGGCAAGTACAGCGGCACCTTCTCGCAGACAGGTTTCTTCTGGATCAATCCCTTCTATGGCACGAAGAAGGTTTCGCTGCGCGCCCGTAACCTCGATGCCGAGCCCATCAAGGTGAACGACAAGACGGGTAACCCCGTGATGATCGGCCTGGTGCTTGTGTGGAAACTGAAGGACACCTACAAGGCCCTCTTCGAAGTCGATTCCCAGACGATGGCCTCCCAGCCTAACGCCGTGGGCAGCGACACGAAGGGGCTGATGAACGCCCTGGAGAACTTCGTGCGCGTGCAGAGTGACGCCGCTCTAAGACAGGTGGCTGGACAATATGCCTACGATGATGAGGACACGAAGGCTGGAGAGCCCACGCTGCGCTCGAGTGCCGATGAGATCAACGAGCAACTGGAACAGAAACTCGACGAGCGTCTGGCACTGGCAGGTATCGAGGTGGTAGAGGCCCGTATCAACTATCTGGCCTACGCTCCAGAGATTGCCGCCGTCATGCTGCGCCGTCAGCAGGCTTCGGCCATCATCACGGCTCGTGAAAAGATCGTGGAGGGTGCCGTCTCGATGGTGAAGATGGCCCTCGACAAACTCTCCAATGAGAATATCGTGGATCTCGACGACGACAAGAAGGCCGCCATGGTGTCGAACCTGCTCGTCGTGCTCTGTGGTGACGACTCTGCTCAGCCCGTTGTGAACACTGGAACGCTGAACCATTAACCCGCCTTCCTTCTCCCCCTAAGTTAGGGGGAGCGAGAGGGGGTCTGAACGATATGAAGAAGGAAACCAAGAATTTCATCCTGCGTATGGACGCTGAGATGATGGACGCCATAGAGGCTTGGGCTGCGGACGAGTTCCGCAGCACCAACGGCCAACTGCAGTGGATCATCACCGAGGCCCTGCGCAAAGCCAAGCGTCTGCCAAAAAAGAGACAACAAACATCAACCGAAGAAAAATCATGAATAGGAATAAGGTATTAATAATCATCATGGCTATACAGATGATACTCTTAGCAATAGCGATAGCGCTGTTTGTTTCAGGAGTACTCAATGTTTCAGCATTCATTTTCGTCGTACTTATATTAGGTATCGGAGCAATAACTGCAACAATTATAACCGTTCGCAAACTACCATCAATGTAATCGTATGGACAATCAATTCAACATAAAAGATGTAAAGGTGCATCGCACACTCGAAGGCACCGTCTTTGAGATAGTGTTCGCCATCGTGGCCATCGTGGTTTGGGGAATCATCATCTGGTTGGTGCATCGTGCACCAGATATCGTACCCACCCATTTCGATGCCTCAGGGAATCCTAACGCCTATGGCTCGCCAGTGGGTATTACCATCCCCTGCATCATCCTCACGATAGCAGCCATCAGTCTGATAGTGCTGGCCTACTTCCCACGGCACATCAATATGCCTGTCAATATCACAAACATCTGTCAGGTAGAGATGACCATCCGTAGTACAAGGGTGGCTGCCATCACACTGTTGGTCTTGTGTCTGGCTATTGTCTATACTCTATTAGGCATGGACTCGCCTAATCCCATCCCCATCTTGACGGTGGTGGGGATCTTACTTCTGGAAATCATCGTATTCTCATTATTAATAAAAAAAGCAAAATAACATGGTAGAACTACGAAACGAACATCTCTCCGTCGTCGTATCGGAGAAGGGAGCCGAACTCCAGAGCATCAAGGATGCTGGTGGTAAGGAATATCTGTGGCAGGGAGATCCTAAGTATTGGGGCCGACGTTCACCCATCCTCTTCCCGCTGGTGTGCAGTGTCAACGACGAGACCTATCGTGTAGATGGTAAGGAGTACCACCTGCCCCGTCATGGTTTTGCGCGCGATGCCGAGTTTAAACTCATTGCCCAGGGTCCTCGCAAGGTCACCTTCGCCCTCGAATCCAGCAAAGAGACTAAGAAAGTCTATCCCTACGACTTCACCCTCAGCATCAGTTACGTGCTTGACGAGAACAAGATTGGCGTGATCTGGCATGTACACAATACCGATACCCGAGAGATCCACTTCCAGATAGGTGGCCACCCTGCCTTCAACGTGCCAGGCATGAAAGCAGGCGATAACCAGCAAGGTTGCATCCGTCTCGATAACAAAGAACTCATGGATGCCCTCCACAGTTATGGCGACGGCTCTCACGACATGGACGAGGTGCCCTTTGTTGAGGCAGAAAACGGACTGATGGAATTCTCTGACAACACCTGGCGTAACGATTCCATCAAGATACACAAGAGCCAGATTCATCGTGCAGAACTACTCAACAAGGCAGGCGAGCCCGAAGTCACCGTCACCTTCCGAACACCCGTCGTCGCCTTCTGGAGTCCCTATGGCAAGCAGGCGCCCTTCGTCTGCATCGAACCCTGGTACGGCATCGGCGATCCACGAGGTTTCAAGGGTGAGTTCAAGGACAAGCCTCTGATGAATCATCTGCAACCTGGTGCAAGTTTTATGTCAAAATACGAGATAATTATCGGATAAATAAAGAAGCCCGCTAAAGCGGGCTTTCTTCATTTACAAATGTTTCTTCGGATAGAGCGCATCCCACCAGGTGGGATCGTCCTTAAGCCACTTGGCAAACCACGCCATCTGCGTGGCGAGCCATTTCTCGCGCTTGCCGTAGTCGAGGATGTGGTGGTTCTCCCCCTCCACTTCGACAAGAGCCACCTCACGACCCAGGAGTTTCAGGGCCGTAAACATCTGAAGACTCTCGATGAGCGGCACGTTGGTATCGGCATTGCCATGAAGCAGGAGCAGCGGCGTATGGATCTTGTCGGCATTGAAGAGTGGTGACTGATCCACGTAGAGTTCGCGGTGGCTCCACGGGTAACTGTTGGCCATCGACACCTCACTGTAGTTATACCCCCAATAACCCTCACCCCAGTAACTGGTGTGGTTAGCGATACCCGCATGGGAGACTGCGGCAGCAAAGATATCCGTCTGCGTCTGCAGGTACTGCGTCATGAAGCCGCCATACGAGGCACCCATGCAACCAATCTTTTGGGGGTTGATGAAGGAATGCTCCTTGCATATCTGTTTCGTACCCTCGATGATATCCTCAGCAGGACCACGTCCAGCCGTATTCACATGGCGCGAAGCCCACTCCTGTCCGAAGCCCGTAGCACCGCTGGGCTGGAGGATATAGGCCACATAGCCCAATGAGTTCCAATACTGCGGGGCGTAAGGTGACTCGAAGTAACGGCTCACAGGCGAACAACCACCATAGTAATACACAATCATCGGATACTGCTTGGTGGCATCGAAGTCCTTCGGCAGATAGAGTCGGCCATAGACGGTATCACCCCTGGAATTAGTAAAGTTCCAGTCCTCACAGGTCCCTATCTCTGCATCGCCCAAGGCCTGACGTCCGTCAAAACAGGTCTGCTGCTTACGGGTCTTTAGATCCATCACGTAAGCCGAGGCAGGTTCCATGGTCTTATACGACAGGTAAGCCAGCACAGGAGCATGGGCAGCGATGTCGTAACGATAAGCATCATCACCAGAGATGTTGAGTTTCGATATCTTACCCGTCTTGGGGTTGAGCACAAACATATTCACATAGTCACGATCCTCGGCAGAGAAATAGATCTGTCCGTCAGCCCACGACCAATCTACGTTGGAAATGGAAGGGTCGAAGTCCTTCGTCAGCGGCGTGACCTTCTTACTGGCAATATCATAGAGGAACAGTTCGTTTTCCGTCATACTGGGCGTGACGGTCTCTGGCAACTGACAGCCAATACGATCGAAAGCCTCAGGCGTACCTGTGAAAAGGATCTGTCGGCCATCAGGCGAGAAACTGCCACCGCCAAGGAATCCCTCGCACTTAAACAGCGTATCGATCCTCAGTGTTGCGATATCCATCAGATAGGTATCCTGCACTTCGGTAGGCCGTTTGGCCAGACGGGAATAGGAGGAACCTATCAAGAGTCTGGTTCCATCCTGAGAGATATCTTCCAGATATTCTCCCTTCGTACCAAAGGTAATCCGTTGGGTGATACCCGTAGCGATGTCGTATTTGCAGAGATAGTTACGCTTACGCCAGTCTGGCTGACGATCGTCCATCTCCATCACCTCGAAGACACCGGGATCTTCTTTAGGACCTTCTTCCTCCATTGTGATGATCAGATAATCCTCTGTGGGACTGACGGTATAGCCCCCCTCAGGAATGTTGGCGACAAAGAGCATTCGTTCACCCGTGCGGGGATCCACCTTGTACAGCATGCGCAGGCCGTCCTCCTGAGTTTCCTCGAGATAGGCCACTGTACGAGGCAGCCATCTGACGTTTTTCTGAAAGGTATTGAGCCTACGGCCAGTCTTCGTATCGCACAACTCATAAACCCAACGACTATTGCCGCCACGCTCCGTCGTCTGGTACGACACGACCATATATGCACCGTCAGAAGAGAGCGATACACCACGCACGCGCTTGCCGTCCGTCAGGTCATGGACCATATAAGGATGCCGTTTGTCAAGGGTATAAGTCACTGCCTTGTTGGCATCGATGCACACCTGTATAGAATCGGTATCTTTCGGCTCAGCCAGGAACTTCAAGGCTACGGTATGGTGCTCCGGGGCCAGATTCAGTTCCTCACCAGCCTCCGCACCATCGATATAGAGTTGACTGCACTTGGGTCCCTTGACAGTGATCTTGCCCTTCAGATAGTCTTTATTGTTGATATAGAAAGTAAGGAGTCCTACACTGCGGCTGTCCTCCAGCGAAGGGAGCACGACCCCGTCAAAAGTTCCTGTGACAGGTGCCGTCAGCAAGAGGGACTTCAACAGCGACTTGTCGTCAAACTTCTTACCCTGCACATCAACGGTATCGAAAGCCGCAGGGGCTGTCACGACATACGGTCCCGAGAGATTAAACTCACGGACGACCGTCTTTTCCTGAGCCAGCAGCGGACTGTTCATAGCCACCCCAGCCAGCATAACAAAAATAAAACGTTTCATATCATTCACAAATCAAACAAACATGTTTGCAAAGATACTGAATTAAATTGAAAGTACCAAATAAAACGGCAGAAAAAACAGAGGCACATACCATATATTCCTTATCGCCATAAGAACCGTCGCAAAGACAAGCAATCCCCCTACCCTTTTTCGGTTAATCCGCGTGGGATTAACCGACGCCAAACCGAGAGCAACAGATCAGTGAAGAAAATAACTCAAACATTTGGAATTCTCAAAATAAATCCCTATCTTTGCCCCCGAAATCAGGATGATATGAACAAGAAGACAGTCATGAAACGCCTCTCAGCACTGAAGACTCCACTGATGGCAGTGGGAGTTTGCCAGTTGGGATTGTTCGGCTCTACCGTTCGTGGGGAGAACACGCCTAAGAGCGATGTTGATATACTGATTGACTTTAATGCTGGCCAAGAGACATACCATAATTTTATGGATGCGTGCAATATACTTCAGGATGCTTTTGGAAAGACCAAACTTGATGTTGTCACGTTAAAAGGTCTCAGCCCCTATATTGGCAAAATGATTTTAAGCGAGGTGGAGTATGTATAAGTCCTATATCCCATACCTCCAACATATCCTCGATGAATGTCATTATGTTCATTCGGTAATTTCCGACGAGATGACAATCGACCAGTTTTTGGTTGATGAGACACTCAAACGAGCAGTTACACGTAGCCTCTCTATTATTGGCGAGGCGACTAAGAAGATTCCAGGCGATGTCAAATATGCATGGCAGTCCATATCTTGGCGAGAGATGGCTGGTATGCGCGATAAACTTGTTCATGACTATATGGGCGTTAACTACTATATCGTTTGGGATGTGGCTAAAAATATCATTCCCACGTTGACCACTCAGATTGAAGAAGTCATCGACGCAGTCAATATGAAGTAATAGGCTACCTATGAGTGCAATAGCAGACGCCATACAAGAAAAATGCCTCGCCTTTGGCGATCGCATTATAAAGTTGAACGACTTCTTGTTGAAGGAGTCTGCTAATAAGAAGCCTGGCTACAAGATGGTCAATGGCAAACGGGTTTACGAAAAGCCGGTG
>JAFRMM010000147.1 GCA_017430675.1 Prevotella sp. | reverse complement strand
CTTCAGGTCGTCGTCCTGCTCCGTACCGTCGGCAAACACGGTGACGTGCTGCTTCAGGAAGTCGATCACCTCAGAGGCCGACGCTCTGCCGTTCTTCTCCACATCGTGGAGCACGCGATCCTCTCCGAAGAGCCTCCGTGTGCCGTTGCCCGACTTGTACATCGCCTCCGTCAGTCCGTCGGTATAGAGCAGGAGGGCCGAGCCCTCCGGGAAGTCCGTCTGCTGTTCCTCGTAATGGTAGCGGTCCTCCACGCCCACGGGCAGGTTGGTCTCCGCCTCCAGCAGACAGCACGCCCCCTCTGGCGTGATCAGCACGGGCGCATTATGGGCGGCATTGCAATAGGTCAGGTGGTGCGTCTTCAGGTCGAGCACGCCCACGAAGAGCGTCACGAAGATGAACGACTCATTGGCCGAGGCGATGGCGTGGTTCATCTCCCTGACGATGTTCGCCGCGCTCTGGTAGTTGCCCGCCAGGTTGCGGAACAGCGTGCGGGTGACAGCCATATAGAGCGAGGCGGGCACACCCTTGCCGGCCACGTCACCGATGATGAAGAACAGTTCGTCGTTGTCGAGGATGAAGTCATACAGGTCGCCGCCCACCTCCTTCGCGGGTGTCATCGAGGCGAAGAGTTCCAGGTCGTCGCGCTGCGGGAACTCCTTGGGGATCATGCCCATCTGGATGTCGTGGGCGATCTTCAGTTCACTCTGCAGCCGCTCCTTGCCCGCCGTCGTCTCCTGCAGGTCACGGATATGCTGCTTCAGCGATGTCTGCATATATTCGAAGGAGTTGCGCAACTGCAACAACTCATCCTCCGAATGTATCTCGGGCAGCGGCGTGTCGAGGTTGCCTTCGGCGATGCTCATGGCCGACTCCGTGAACTGGTGCAGGGGACTCACCATCCGGTGGATGGCGTAGGCACAGATCGAGGTCAGGAGCAGCAGACCGAGGACAAAGGCGACGGCACCGTAGAAGATCAGCGTCTTGTAACCGGAGAGGATGTCGATACGCGAGCAGACCACGGCCGCCGTGAGCCCGTCGATGCCGACAGGTTCATAGATGAGCAGGGAGAGACCTTGGTTCTTGAAGATCTCCAGCATGCCGCTCTCCCCCCCGTTCATGGCCTCCGTCATCCTGTCGCGCCCGCCGGTGTCCTCCTGCATCAGCGCCACGGAGTCACCCACATGGACGAAACGGCGCGCACTGTCAGTCATCAGCGTGAAAGAGTGCCTATAAGGCTGCACCGTCTGCAGGATGCCGACGAAGTCCTCCTGCCGCAAGGTGTCGCCTCTCATGGTGGCCTCGGTAGCCCTCAGGCGCATGGTCATCACGGCATCGTGAAGTTCCGTCCTGGCCTTCAGCGCCGATTCCTCCTTCACCGACTCCTCCTGGAAATACAGGTACGTCAGCATAGCCACCAGGAACACGCCGGCGGCGATGCCCAGGATCGTCAGGCTCAACCGCGCGGAAAACGACTTCCACACGGCCAGGTCATACTTGTAATCGAAGTTCGGTTCCTCAACCATGTTGCAAATATAAGGTATTATTCCGACATAGCCAAGGATTTATCCGAAAAAAACACAGCACAGGTGTTTCATCGTACATAAAAGTGCCGCCCTGAGGCTCGGGCGGCACTTCACTTAAACAGATCTAATTCTGCGTGTGTTATCCATGGAACAATTACACTTTTACCTATGTATTACTATTACGCTTTTACTATTAGAACTCCTGAACAGGCAAAATACTGCACGAGAAGCCGAAAGTTTAACATTATTTATACACAATGGTGTCAGGAATTGTTGTGCTAAATAGTGGCTCCGTAGCATCGTATCGTGCCACTATTCTCCGCTATAGTGCCACTATTTTTTCCTATCGTGCCTCCGTTTGCTGCTATCGTGGCTCCGTTTGCTGCTATCGTGCCTCCGTTTGGACGATTCACACTCACACGTACATACGTGCGCACATATATAGTTGCCATACTCACTTTTTATGTGTCCCACCTGTCCCATCTGTCCCTTTTCCGCAAAACGACAGGGACACATAGGACAGATGGGACACTTGTTTTCGGCTTTAACCTACTACCGCGCGCGGGCGCGCAAGGAACCCAAGGTGTCAGTCCACGGGGCAATGCCTAAAAACAACTTATTCTATCCTGAATTCCTTCCTGCACATCACGCCCTTGTAGCCTTTGCTCGGATTCTCAACGCCGTTGTTAAGGTTGATCTCGAACTGGGTATAGTAACTGCCCTTGGGCAGCGGCTTCCGCGCGTACTCTGTCTTGAAGAAGATGCACCATGTACCCCAGGGGTCTGCCCACGGATTATAAGAGGCAGAGTCAAACATCAAGGGATTCTCCACCTCTCCGAACGCAGGACAAGTGATCTGGTAGTACTGTCCAGGCTGGGTCTCCAGATTGGCAAGCCCGAGCCCAATCCTGGCATCCCACGGTCTTCCCAAGTCCTCTCCCTGGGCTGTATAGATGTTAAAGGTGTTCGTGCCGAGCATGTCGATGATGTTGGGGATGGCCACCATTTCCTCCCTGCTATTGGTGACGACGAGCATGAAGGTAATGTTCTCCCCCTCCTTGAAGGTGGTCACGGGCAGACTGTCCGCATTCAGCATCTGGAACTTCACCGTCAGTCCCTCAAACACCTGAATCGTGTCGGCATCCAGTTTGACGCTTGGCTCTTGCGGCACGTCAGGCTTAGGTTCATCGTTATCACTACTACATGCCGTGAACACCAGCCCCGCCCCTGCTACCAGCAGGGACAGGATCAACATAACTAATTTTCTCTTCCTCATAAGTAACAAATTATCTATTTAACAATGACTTTCTCACTGAGTACTTCGTCACCTATAATAGCACGTACAGCATACACTCCTGATTTCCAATCTGTAGTGTCAACAATATAATATGCCCCAATCACATTCTGGTCAAATACCTTCTCACCCGTAGTGGTGTTATATACTTCCAAAGTCCATTGTAAATTCTCTATTAACGTTTGTTCTTGTCGTTCGTTAGTATCCGTACTTTTTTCATTGTTCAGACACATTAACTTAACATTTATCTGAGATCCTTCAACTCCAATGGAAATAGCGTTCTCTCTGGAAGCAATCGGAACATTTGTGGAAGTAACCGTAATGCTGAAGTTATTACATGATCCTACATTACCTGTTCCTGTAAAAACAAATTGCCTTTGAGAATTACTATATATTGGTGTAAATGTAATAGTCTGATCGCCATCATAACTCCATGACACATAACTGCCTCCTTGGCTAACAGAGATATTCATGTCCCTAAATTTAGGCGACTGAAGTGTTATTACACATTCCTGATTCACAACAATACTGGAATTCAAGGGCTTTGTAAAAGTAGGATAATTCCTATAATGGATATAGCCTCCCTGCTGATGGAATGTTCCTGTAAGGGCAGAGACTCCTCTGACTCTCTTTTCAAAAGTCGCATAAATACTACCGCCTGATCGGATTTCAGCAATTATTTTACCAAAGAAAGAAGTGGAACTGGTTCCTGTTATAACACATGAGGTGTTTCCTGAAGAATACATACTGAAAGGAGGTGTAGGAGAATTATCGTCTCCTTCATATCTCCAAGACACATACATGCCTGAAGGAACATTATTGATCGTAAGTGTTGTTGACGTATTATCACAGATGACAGCAGGAGAAAGAAAATTTATATTACCTGCTGCCAAAACGGCTACAAAAGGATCTAACTCTCCATATCCAACATGAGCCTCCCAACCATTGCTGTTATATGTATATCCTGAAGTTTTTTTTGCTGTACTTCTAAGAATATCACGGACCTGTGTAGTTGTCAGTGATGGATTCACAGATAACATTAAAGCCACCGTTCCTGAGACAATGGCTGCAGCAGCAGAAGTAAAGCCAGAAATTGTATATAGGTTTGTATTTATACCTGTAGTTTTTGTCAACTCTGCAAATGCAATTATATCAAGACCTACTCCATAATTCGATCCTAACTTCCAACCTCCACTATTGTTCGAACCACCAACAGCAATGGTCTTAGCGTTGTAGGCAGGATAACTAATATTTGAAAGAGTGTCATTTCCTGTTGCACATACTATTGTAACATTGTGGCTGTATGCATAGTCTATTGCTTCTTCCGTCTTTGTCAGAAAAGACGGACCTGCACTGATATTAATTACTCTAGCTCCTTGATCTACAGCCTTTTTAATAGCATCGCCTACATAAGATGAAGATAATGAACCTTGGATTGTATCAATTGCATGATAACTAATCAAAGTAACGCCAGCAGAATTATTGCCACCCGATATTCCTGCGACCCCTTTAATATTGTTCATTTTTGCACCAATATAACCAGCCATTTTTGTTCCATGACCATCTGTAGGAGTTTCATATGTCGAATATGCAAAATAGTCATATCCCAAAGTATAACTGATATTTGTATAATAGTCATTACCATAACCGATATCAGGATGGTATCTGTATATTCCTGTATCTATGACTGCAACTTTGATATTGGGATTCCCTTTTGTAATATCCCATACTCGATCAAAGTGCAGATGACCTATATGATCCTGATTTGAAAGAAGAGAATCATTAGGCGTAAAATAGACTCTTGTGTCACCAATATATTCAACAGTTTCAAACAATCCAGATGCATTTAATTCTTCCACATATTCCTGAATATCTGTTCCTTCAGGAATTTCAATGTCAACATAGCCAAATTCCCCATGGTGTATAATCTTGTATTCTGAGCCAAGTCCATCAAGGATGGAAATAGGTTTTACATTAACCACTTTGGGGTTTACTGCGTATCTTATGCCATGATCTTCAATAAACAATTCTTTTCCTACTCTTTTTATCTTTTGGGTAGTCTTTTCTGCTTGAACAATATTGAAAACACACACAAGAAATAGTAAAATACATATTTTTCTCATAACGCTAAATATTAATTTTTACTTGAATACTCTTTTTATCCAGTTTAGGATAAACGCCCCAAAAGTAAAGAACATGAGGGTCACCAATATCCATGCCATCTCTACCGCAGTCCTCATAATAGATATACAAGATATAACCCGTACCAGTATTACGCAGGGTTTGCCTTTCCTTTCTGCCAACAACTACCTCTGAACTTACTCTATGCTGACCAAGAATCAAAGTACTTTTTGAAAAATCTATTCCAAGTTCAGGCAGTTTACGCCACTTTTCACAATAAACACTCTCTAATTCTTCTCTGCTATTTATAATATAACATGTATCAGACACAAATTGTTCTGGAATCAAAAAAAAGCCATCAGAGAAATGGTCATAACTGGAATGAGGTAATACCAGATTAAAAAATGCTGTTGTGATACTATCACATTCCTGCTGTTCAATGGGAGTTCCTTTTTCTGAATCTTCATCATTATGACAACTCATGATCGCAAACATCAGTATGATAGAGCAAACCGATATAATACAATTCTTTCTTTTCATGCATGTAACATATCAAATAACTTTGGTCGTGGGGATTGGTCATGGGGACAGGTGCTTGGGGTACGGGGCATTTGCCCTAGGTACCTGTCCCAATGACTACCGTCGCAAAACGGCCCAAAGACTGCTTCGACTGACCAATATTTAACAAAATTTATACACATACACAGTAGGGGGCTCGTAGTCGTGGGGACAATTGTGTTGCGCAAGGTTCGCTATCTCGCAATGACCTTCCTGCCGTTTTGGATATATACACCCTTCTCCGGCTTCTGCGTGAGTCGGCGGCCTTGGAGATCGTAGAATATCTGGCAGGTATCATCAATAGATGATTTTGAGTGAATAATGTTGGTGGTTTCGTTGTTGGTTCCGTTTATGACCGGGCGAATCGTGAGACCAAGGGCGCG
>JAFRMM010000146.1 GCA_017430675.1 Prevotella sp. | reverse complement strand
CGCTCCCTGCGTGAGACCTGTCTTGGTTTTGCTGCCAATGCTACCCGCATGAATCATTTAGGCATCGACCACATGATATGCCGCAGTACGCTGTCCGATGCCAATAAACGGCGCAAGTCCAGCTTCTTTGGCTCCATCTACCGCTCACTTTATAACCGTTACGCATCGTTTTTATCGGACAGCCTGACGAAAAGAGAGGTTTCTACGAAGCTTCACGTGATGGACTCAACCACGATAAGCCTTTTCTCTCAGATACTTAGGGGAGTCGGACGCAATCCGAATAATGGGAAGAAAAAAGGCGGAATCAAAGTTCATACCATTATTGAGGAGAGCATCGACCTTCCCGTTTTCGTCGACTATACAGAAGGCATAGTGCATGACCATGAGGTTATGGCGCGACTGTTCGATCTTCCCTATGGATCATTCATAACCTTCGACATGGGCTATACCGACTATCAGCTATGGAAACGGCTTGATGAAGCCGGCTACAAGTTTGTCTGTCGCCTGAAGGATAATGCCAAATTCAAAATCATCGAGCAGCGAAAGTGTCCTGAGAGAGACATCATCGCAGACCAGATTATAGAGTTTACGTATGACAAGTATGTAGAGCGTCCCATGACAGAGGAGGAACTCAAGCATCGCCGTGGCAGAAGGCCCAATTCTGGTGTGATCACTGTGAAGGAGCGTGTACAAGGAACATACCGCTGTCGCAGAATAGTCAGGCGTACTGATGACGGCAAGGATACCGTTGAGTTCATTACAAACGTACTTGATCCTGAGGAGATGTCTGCAGAGCAAGTCTGTGAGACGTACCGCAGGCGCTGGAGTATCGAGTCGCTCTTCAAAAAATTGAAGCAGAACTTCCCATTGAGGTACTTCCTTGGCGATAATACCAATGCCATCGAGATACAGATATGGGTGACCATGATTGCCTACCTCTTATTGAGGGTTATGCAGACAAAAGCCAAAAGCAAGCTGGCCTTCTCGAATATCGTGATGCTTACCAGGGTGACTCTGGGTGCATATATCGACCTCATTACTCTGCTCAATTGTCCGAAACTCGACTGGAACTTGCTGGAACAACAGCGAGCGAGGTGGGAAGCGTGTCAGAATACACGACAATTGGAACTTTTCCCTACGTAGGAGGGGTTACTTTTTGAGATGAGAATTAAATCTGCCTGTTTAAAGGCGGTTTCAAGCGAATATTAATCAATTCCGATTTTTATCGGACAGCAATAATTAAATATATTTGCCCTTATAGGGGCAAATAAAATATTAATTATTATAGCATGAATCTAATGGCCGAAAAGGCTTTCCTGACATTTCGGGGTGGAGGCTGTGATTTTTTCAGTTTTTTCTTTGTACTTACCATTTTTCTTTCTATCCTTGCAAGTATAACGTTTATCATGGCATACACATACAAATATCCAAGACCGTCGGTGACGGCTGACTGCCTTGCCAACACTGGCCTTCGACCATGCGGATATCCTCCAGGATGTGATTAAGGCTATAGATGTAGATTGAGCATTTTTCTGCTAAATTATTTGGAACTTTCAAAATTAGTTCTTATCTTTGCAGCGTGAAAGGACATCGATATAAGATAGGAGCCCCATTTGGATTGGCAAGCGACTTGGTAAAGCGGAGTTTCTTTTTTCAAGTCATTTACTTTTACATCAAATGATTTGGGTTATCCCTTTTTGATATAATGGCGATGAAATTCATGATTCCGTCCATCTTTCCCTCAGCAGTCTTCATGATAAACAATTCGCGCTTTTCGTAGATGTTAAACCAACGCACGAAGATTCTGTTGCGGAATGCTTGCTTGCGATCGCCTGTCTCTGCCAAATATAACATGGTATCACGGCCATTCACTTCAAAGAATTCTTCAATGATGGCGAAGATGGTAAGCCGCAATTTGGTGTCATGAGGTGAACGCTCATGTCTTCTGTTTGTAATGCCAAACTCGTAGGCTCCACTCGGGATAATGGCCTCATTTATCGTGAAGTCAATGTCGAATCTGACACCACTATCACTTACAAAGTAGAAATTGTTTTGTCTCACAGGATCCTGCATCACCTTATAAGGAGCATGCAGATTGATGTTCTCCAATCTGAGTGTGTTCATAGTCAATAAAGGTTTAAAAGGCTTCTCTGTCTTTATGCAAAAAAGCCTTGAAGTTCCAATTCATCCATTCTTCTCAGATTCTCCTCCATGCGTTCTTTTTTCCTGCGCATCGTCTCCCTGAAGGCTGCTCTTACCTCTTCACGGGTTCTTTTTGTTTTTGTTGTTTCCATAATGATAAAAAGATATAATGTTAATTCGGTCGCAAAAATACAACAAATTTATGACACTTGCAAGTCTTTAGACGTTTTTTCGTACTTTCATAGATTAACTTGCATATTCACGAGCCTTGTGGGGCGTAAATTTTTGGTGGCAGAGTTATAAGTCCGTATCTTTGCTTCTGAAACAGAACATGAGATAATGACAGATTACGAGTACATTTTAAAACAGGTGAAGTTGTTCCATTTCAAGGGATGGGAATCGGGAGAATTAAGGAAGTGTGTAGATATGCTGCCCAAACTTTCGAGGCAGGAGTTGACATCGCTTTATTACAGTAAGTGGGTGAAAGACGACAAGGTCTTTAGGGATTCTGTCTTCAATACCTTGTTTGCTGATAAGGTGGGAAAGCGCGAGCAGCGTATTAAGGATATGGAAACTGACGCTTTGATAGAGGAGTTCAAGGACAAGAAGAGTGGCAATGTGGCTCTTATTCGTAAGGAGATGCATGATCGCTACAAGGCGAACAAGGGCAATGACAGGGCATTAATCGCCACTGCCTTTAATGCCTCCACCAAAGGGGATCAGGCATGGGTGAAGTCGCAGATCCGCAAAGAGCACTATGGCAAGTCCAACAACAACTACCAGTGGAAGAACTATCGTAGAGTATGAACGGAGGTAAGATATGAGTCATATAATCACACTGGCAATCATTTTTGCTGTTTACTATTTCTACAATGACAGTTGTAGGTTCATTGTTATCTACGACACGTGGTGGCATGAGTTGTCCTGTTTGGCTTTCTGCATATTGTAATATGATGTCATGTTGTTTGCGATTCGATAATTCTATAGATATATACTATGCAAAGGTAAATAAAATAATTGAAATTCGCAAATTATCGAATCTCTTTTTGATAAAAATTCTGCAACCATGGCCATTAATCAATTCATGTTCCTGGCATCTTACGACAATATCATCCGCTATAGCAGTTATATGTTTGGCAACTCTGCTCCGTTAGAACAGATGATGCTGTTCCCTGAGATTTTGGACAATCATTGAAATATGGTTTCGTTTCGCTTTTGCTTATTCTCCCTCGTGGCCATCAAACCACATTCATCGCACAATTTGTGTCACACATTTTGTGTGATGGAAAGGGCCTCTTTTTTGAAATTCGGTGGCTCTTTTCTGAAATTTGGTGGCTACTATTGAGAGAAAAAAGGCACTTATTTTCGACATTTCGGGGGTGGAGCCTGGATATTTTTCAGGCAAAGAGACGGGAGATTGGAAAAAAGTTCGTACCTTTGCACCCGTTTTATATAAATGAGGTTACAAAGATGAAGAGAGTCGTCATTACGGGCATAGGCATTTGGTCGTGCCTGGGAACAGACAGAGAGACCGTGAAGGATTCACTCTATAACGGCAAATCGGGCATCGGCATCGAACAAGAGCGTCTGACATACGGTTACCGCAGTGCACTGACGGGTATCGTGGAGACACCCGTCATCACTAAGCAGATGCTGGACCGCCATACCCGTGCGGGCATGTCCGAGGAGGCGCAGTACGCTTATATGGCCTCGCGCCAGGCCTTCGAACAGGCACAGGTCTCCGACGAGTACCTGCGCCAGAACGAGGTGGGCTGTATCTTCGGCAACGACTCGTCGGCCAAGCCCGTCATCGAGTCGGCGAAACTCATGGCAGAGAAGCACGACTCGGCGATGCTGGGCTACGGCAATATCTTCCAGTCGATGAACTCGACGGTGAACATGAACATGAGCACCATCTTCCACCTGCGCGGCGTGAACTTCACCATCTCGGCAGCCTGTGCCAGTGGCAGCCACTCCATCGGACTGGGTTACATGCTCATCCAACAGGGACTGCAGAGTATGGTGCTCTGTGGTGGTGCCCAGGAGACGAACTACTACGCTATGGCATCGTTTGACGCACTGGGTGCCTTCTCCGTCCGTATGGACGAGCCCACGAAGGCCAGTCGTCCATTCGACAGAGACCGTGACGGACTGGTGCCCAGCGGTGGTGCTGCAGCCCTCGTGCTGGAAGACTACGACCACGCCATCGCCCGTGGGGCCACGATCCTCGCCGAAGTGCTTGGCTACGGCTTCTCCAGCAATGGCGGAGGCATCTCGGAGCCCAGCGACGACGGTAGTGTGACGGCCATGACGCGCGCCATGAAGGATGCTGGTGTCGTGGCCGACGATATCGACTATATCAACGCCCACGCCACCTCGACGCATCAGGGCGACATGTTTGAGGCCATCGCCCTCGGCAGGATGTTCGAAGGCCAGCGCGCCCTCATCAGTTCGACGAAGTCGATGACGGGTCATGAGTGCTGGATGGCCGGTGCCTCGGAGATCGTGTATTCCATCCTGATGATGCAGAACAACTTCGTGGCACCCAACATCAACTTCGAGAACCCTGACGAGCATTCGGAGAAACTGAACCTCGCCACGAAGACCATTGACATGGAGGTGAACACCGTACTGAGCAACTCCTTCGGCTTCGGCGGCACGAACAGTGCGTTAGTGATCAGAAAATGGAATAAGTAGGACCGTTATATCATGAAAGAAAAGATCAGACAACTATTAGAGGATGCGCTGCCGCTGGTCGATTTCGACTCGGATTTCCTGTTCAGCGAACTCGACTCCTTAGGCGTCACCACTATCCTGATGCTGCTCTCCGACGAGTACGGCATCAAACTGGAGGCCACGGATGCCACCCCGCGCAACCTGAAGACCCTCGACAGCATCGTCGCCATGGTCCAGTCCAAAATGGTTATTGGTTAATGGTTAATGGTTATTGGCTATTGGTTATTGGTTATTGGCTATTGGTTATTGGTTAATGGTTACTTTAGAAGACTATCTGGCGCAAGACGCCCGCCTCTATCCTGATAAGACGGCTGTGATCACTCGGGATGAGACGCTGAACTATGCCCAGTTGTGGCAGCGTGTGCAGCAGCGGGCGAAAGACTTTCCCAAGGGCCAGGTGATCGCCTTCCGCACCACACAGGACATCGATTTCCTCGTCACCTACTTCGCCATCCATCTGGCTGGCAGTGTGGCGACACCGTTGGAGAAGAACACCCCCGACGCGCTGTTTGAGGAGATCTCCGCCCACCTGTCGAGTTTGCCGTTGTGCCACAACGGTCTCGCCGATATCCTCTACACCACGGGCACCACGGGCAAGTCGAAAGGCGTTATGATCAGCCACCGCACCATCATCGCCGATGCCGAGAACCTCATCGCCGGGCAGGGCTTCTCGCACGACCTCGTCTTCGTCATCCACGGCCCGCTTAACCATATCGGCAGTCTCTCCAAGATATTCCCCATCATCCTCCAAGGCGGCACGCTCCATATCCTCGACGGTCTGCGCGATGCCGAGATATTCTTCGATGCCTTTAAGAAAAAAGGGAAGTACGCCACTTTCTTTGTGCCTGCCAATATCCGCTTCCTGCTCACCTTCGACGCCCAGCGATTTGCGGCCCTCGCCGACAGGCTCGACTTCGTGGAGAGCGGTGGCGCACCCCTGTCGCACGCCGATATGCTGCAACTCTGCGAGATCCTGCCCCATACGAGGCTCTATAACACCTATGCCTCGACGGAGACGGGCATCATTGCTACCTACGACTATAACGACGGGCGCTGTCTGGCCGGCTGTCTCGGCCATCCCATGCCCCATTCGCGCGTCACGATCACCCCAGAGGGTATGATCTCCTGTCAGGGCGACACGCTGATGAGCGGCTATATCGGCGACCCAGAACTGACGGCCACCGTGCTTCGTGGTGATACCGTCTATATGTCGGACTACGGCTCCATCGACGAGGATGGCATGCTCCATATCGGAGGCCGTGAGAGCGAGGTCATCAACGTGGGCGGCTACAAGGTGGCGCCTACGGAGGTGGAGGATGTGGCGATGTCCATCGAGGGCATCCAGGACTGTATCTGTATCTCCGCCGATCACCGTATCATGGGTAAGGCCGTGAAACTGCTCGTGGTGATGAAAGAAGGAACCGTCTTCGACAAGAAACAGATTGCCCGTTATATCGCCGCCCGTCTGGAGCCCTATAAGGTGCCCCAACTCTACGAACAGGTAGAGAAAATTGCACGCACCTACAACGGCAAACTGGACAGAAAGTATTACAAGTGATTCTGACTGATGGCTGTTGCCACCGTATAGGCGGTGGTCCATGCGGCCTGGAAGTTGAAGCCGCCCGTGACACCATCGATATCAAGCACCTCTCCCGCGAAATAGACGTGGGGGAGGTGCTTGCTTTCCAAGGTGTTGGGATCGACGGCCGCAAGGTCGATACCTCCACAGGTGACGAACTCGTCCTTGAAGGCAGCACGGCCCGCGATCTGATAGGTGTCGTTGCAGAGGATATTCACCAATCGGTTCTGTTCTTTCTGATTCAGGTTCTGCCAACGGTTCTGGGCACGTTCCCCAAGGGCTTTCTCCAAGAGATAATTCCAAAGGCGCGAGGGCAAATTGAAAGGTCGAATCGTACCGAGTTGTTTCTGAGGATGGGAACTGATGATGCGCTGGAGTTCTTCATGAATCTCAAGGTCTTTGCGCGATGTCCAGTTGACGGCCAGGGGCATCTGGTAGTGATGGTCGTGGAGTGCGCGGGCAGCGTAACTGGAGAGTTTCAAGATGGCAGGACCGCTCATGCCCCAGTGGGTGATGAGCAGAGGACCAGAGGCACGGAAGTTGGTGCCTGGGATGAAGGCCGTAGCATCCTCAACAACGGTACCCATCAATGCACGCAGGGATTCGTCAGCAATAGAGAAGGTGAAGAGCGAGGGGACGGGTTGCACAATGGGGTCAGGAACCCTTGTGTCATCT
>JAFRMM010000145.1 GCA_017430675.1 Prevotella sp. | reverse complement strand
TAGCAGGCTCTCGCCGATGAGCCACAGCAGGTTCATCAGTTCCGCGTTCACCTTCTCGTTGCGCGAACGCCTCGGATGGCGAGCCACGGCACTGCCGCCGGAGGCACTCTGCCCCACCTCGTAGCGGCCCGTCTTACGGATGGAGGGCAGAACCTCGGAGGTCACCCACTTGCGGAAATTCTTGGCCTCAGGCTTACGGCTCTGGAAAATCAAATTGTACAAGCCGCTCTCGTTGACCGTAGTCATCGTCTGTTCGCCGGAGGGTGTCCGTACTATGGACGTCCCCTTTTCGTCATCTTCTAATCGGGCCGTAGCATTACGATTGTTCTCGATGCCAAGCGCATCACACACATCCTTGGCCACGAACCAAGGCTCTCCGTCCACAACCTCAACCCGGATGGGCTTGTTGTTCTCGTTGAAGGTAAACACCTTCGCTTCCTGTTTGTTTGACATAATTGTGAATAAATTTTTAAGCACGTGGCACAAAGAAAGCGGTGCGCCACTTCCCGCTGCTTAAAGTCTTATCCACAGGACTCGACACGGCCATTACAGCCGCATCACGGGGTTGGCACACCGCTGTTGCTTATCCATTATTGCATGAAAAAAGCCCATACGCAGCGCATACGGACGGCACACCGTCCTATGGATTTATAAACTTTAAGCGCTGCAAAGATACGTACTTTTTTCCGAACCGCCAAACATTTCGCGGATTTTTTCATCTTTCGGGCATGTCGTCGGCAAAGAGTTCCAGTTGCCTGACCGTCAGCCTGGGCTTCCTCACGCGGGGCACGCCGCGCTTCACGATGGAGCCTATCTCACGGCTCATCTCGCGGATGATGGCCATGATCCGCTCCTCGCTGATGAAGAACTCCTGCTCGGAGAGCACGCGCAGCGCATCGTCGTAGCGGAGCCTCTGGACCTCCGTCCAATACACCCAGCGACGGCACAGCGCCTCGTCGCGCTTCCTGATCAGATCCTTGTTCCTACCCCGCCTCATAGTCCGTCGTCTAATCGCTCTCCTCCTGCTTCGGTTCCACGTAGAATGTCTCCTCCTGCACAACCTGAATGCCGCACTTGGCCATGGCCTCCTTCATGCTGACCTCCTGCGTCATCAGGCCGCCTTCGGTCACCTTCACATCCTCCAGGTCGCGGTCGGCCAGAAGTCTGTCCTTCGCTATTTCCTCAACCCTGCGGATATATGAGGACGGCAGGAATGCCTTCACCAGTTCCACGGCCGATGCCCACGTGAAGCCCTTCAGGGTCTTCAGTTTCGGGGTTCCCGTTCGGAAGCCGATGGTGCCGTGCGCCATGTCGAGGCTCTTCTTCCTGCTGAAGAGTTCCGCCTGGTTCTCCGTGGCGAACGCCTGGAGGGTGTCGAAGGCCGCCTCGCGCTCAGCGGTGAGTTGTGTCAGTTCCGCCTGACGCTTCTCACGGATCTTCGCACACTGCAGGTCGATGTCTGCATTGATCTTGTTAATACTCGCGTCCGCCTTGGCATAGGTGGCAAATGCCTCGTCGGCGGCCTCGCGGGTCACGCCGGTAATCACGGTTTTCTTTTGTCTTGTTGCCATAATTTTGCTTTGTTTTTACTATTTTACCTTAGTCCCAAATACACACATGACCGCCGGAGGCAATCAGTTTCTTGCAGCCGTATGCCTCGTTCACGCAGGTCTCGCACTTCTGGTCATCGACCCTCACGATGCTTTTTCCCTCGAGCCCGGCTACTGCCAGCCCGTTTTTCTTTCCCTCCTTACTCATACGGCATAGTCGGTTAGCAACGTTTCCCACAGATCGTCCAGGATCTCCTCCATAATCTCGTCTTCAATCATAATCAATCGGCTTTAAAAGTTAATACTATTTGTTGAAACTCACAATTCTTGCTTTCTCCTCCTGCACCTCCGGCTGGCGGAGGCCGCCCCTGCGCTGGATGCTACGGAGTTTGACGGCCAGCGCCTCCAGTTCCTCAGCGCTGATATCGCGGAACTCCCTGCCCGCGATCCGCCCGTCACGGCAGAAGGCGTTCACGCGCCCCCAGTCAGTCGTGTCGATGCCCAGTTTCTGCATCAACTTCAGACAGACGCTCCGCCGGTAGCGCAGTTCCTCGCGGGCGGCGTCACGGTGGCCGCTCTGGTATATCAGTTCCCGCATGCGGTCGCAGATCCTGTAGTACTCATCCCTGGACAGTTCCCTGAGGCTGTCCGTCCTGTTGCACGTGTACTGCAGCACCAACTGGCGCTTGATCTCCTCCCTGTCTCCGGGCAACTGCCTCAGCAGCCCGTAGAACTTGGAGTAGTTGGCGTCCTTCCAGACAGGCGTCACGCCCTGCAGGAACCTCACCCTGGGGTCGATGCCCCTTGCCTTCATCTCCTGTTCAGTCATATTCTGTGTCATTTTATGTACCCTGGTATTGATCAAACATTACCTCCAGCCCTAAACGGTTGGCTTCCATAAACTCCCTGACAGCCCCCGGACTGTCTTGCCAGTCTCTAAGCATGTAGATAACATCACAGTGTCTTAACTGCTCAAGGTCAAGGTTCATTATCTCAGTATAGAAGTCCGTACCTCTCTCCTTTGCCCGTTTTTCTGCAAGTTCGCCGAGGCCGCTTGTCGTAGGGTTGAACACGTCAAAGCCCCATTCGTGCAGATATGATTCCGCCTCGGCAAACTTATCTCGGGTAGCGTCACTCAACACTTCCTCGCCGATCTTTCCACTGATATATACCTTCATTCCACGCCCCTTTTTATTCCAAGTTCCTGTAATCTGTCTAATACAATCTGGGCTGACAGTTTGAGGCTCGCCCTGTTGTGCATGAAGTTCCCGCTTGTCATCCTGTCGGCAACTTTGATAATTCCTTCCAGATGCGCACATATTTCATCCTTAACAGCGTCTTTTTCCATCCACGACGGCCGCCAGTTTACCGTTACTTCAGCACATATTTCTCCTGTGCCGCCACACACCTTACAGGGGACCTTCGTATAGTCTGCGCCGTCTTCGGCCCAGTGCCAGCCTTGGCCCTTGCATTCTGGACAGGAAAAACCATCTACCGTGAACGTCTCAGGCCTGTCCGCCTGTATCACCTGCGGGGACTCCAGCAGGATTATCTGCTTCTTCATACTCATTACTATAGGTTATTTGATGTCATTAATACTCCCTCTTCCCACACGGTGAAGTAACTGCCAGGCTCACCTGCGGCGCGGCCCTGGCAGTAGGCCTTGTAGCCCGCCACGCGCACCTTCATGTCGGCCATGTACTTCAGCCGGACGGCGGCCTTGCCTATCGGCTGCCCCTTGTACTCCTGGCTCACGAAGATAAACCCCTTCCTGGGGAAACGGTCAACGAGCGCCTTGGCCTGCTCATACGTCCAGCCGCAGTACTGGAAACTGTCGATGATGACGAACCTCGCCGACTTCGGACGCTCCAGCCGCTCCGTCAGTTCCTCATAACTGTCATCCGTCACCACCGTGAACCGTCCGCGCACCTCGCCCATGTGGAGATATCTCAGGCGGCGCTGGAACTCCATCCTGACGCCCTCCTCATAACTCACGTAGAGCACGGGACCCTTCTTGCACAATTCGCGGCCCAACTGCATCACAAACGAACTCTTGCCACTGGCTGACTGGCCCAGCACGAACCACCTGGAGTTGACGGCGGGGTTGCCGAAAGGAATCCTCCATCTCTCGTCCCAGTCAAGGCACTCGTACCTGATGGCCTCGATATTGTCAACCGTGTATGCCCGCCTCGCCATGCCTATGCAGCCTTCGCCTTTTCGATCTCGGTATATACACGGCGCAGTGCGCCACCGGTCCTACGTGCCAAGTCGCCGGCATCCAAACCTTTAGGGGCATTGGCCTCGGCCACCACGCGGGCCTGTTCGATCAGGAATGCCTGGCGCTCCTTGCCGTCGTCGGGCGTCACCTTGCAGAACCTATCGCCGTAGCGGCTCAGCATCTCAGTGTAGCCCACCTTCTTGCCTTCCACGTTGCGGTCGATCTTCGCCTTCAGGCCGTCGGCACCCATCATGTACCAGGCACAGCAGCGCTCGGTGGCGTTCCACAGGGCCTTCAGTTCAAGAAATGCCTCATAGGCCAGGTCACCGGCTTCGTCGAGCACGATGAGCGGGGTTTCCACTGTGCGGATGTAGAACACCAGGTCCTCGTAGATGTCGCCGAAGGTGCCGTTGGCGCTCACGCCGAACTCCTTGGCGATCTTGCGCACCAGGGCCCGCTTGGTCTTCACCTGTGAGCAGTCGATATAGATGGCGTTCCTGTGCTGCTTCACGTACTCCCGCGCAGTG
>JAFRMM010000144.1 GCA_017430675.1 Prevotella sp. | reverse complement strand
TCGTACGCTTCTCGGTGACGGCAAAGAGGAAGCCATCCTCATAACGCACGCCGCCGAGGATTCCTGCCTCGATGAAACGCTGATAGAGCGTATCGGCATCGCCGTCGTACTTCACATAGAACTCATTGAAGAAGGGCTGATCGTAAGCCAACGTGAAACGTCCCGTCTTCAACAGTTCGTCGCAGAGATAGTGTGCCCCCGCATAAGAGAGTTGGGCGGAGTCTTTCAGTCCCTGCTTGCCCATCAGCGACATATAGATCGTGACGAAGAGCGCCATCAGCGACTGGTTCGAACAGATGTTAGAGGTGGCCTTCTGACGACGGATATGCTGTTCGCGTGCCTGCAAGGTGAGTACGAAGGCTCTTTGATCTCTATTATCCTTCGTCATACCAACGATACGACCTGGCATCTTGCGGATGAGTTTCTCCGTGCAGCACATATAGCCGACGTAGGGACCACCAAACTGCATGGGGATACCCAGCGACTGTCCATCGCCCACTGCGATGTCGGCACCCCACTCGCCCGGGGTCTTCAGTACGGCAAGGTCGGCTGCCACACTGTCGATCACGAAGAGGGCCTTCTGTTCATGACATGCCTCAGCAAAGCCAGTGAAGTCCTCTACGATGCCATAGACATTAGGCTGTTGGACGATGACACCAGCGACACCGTCGTTAGTTGACAATTGAGAGCGGAGAGCGGATAGTTTGGTGATTCCGTCTTCGAGGGGGATGGTTATCAGTTCGATGCCCTGATGCAGGGCATAGGTATCCAACACCTCACGCGTCTTGGGGTTGAGACCTGCAGACACCAACACCTTATTCTGTTTCTTACCTGCTGCCACCGTCATCATCATCGCCTCAGCACAGGCGGTAGTGCCATCGTACATCGAGGCATTGGAGATGGCCATCCCCGTGAGTTCTGCCATCATCGACTGATATTCGAAGATGTAATGCAGGGTGCCTTGGGAGATCTCTGCCTGGTAAGGGGTATAGGAGGTAAGGAACTCGGAGCGCTGTAACAGACTCGGTATGACGGAGGGCGTGTAGTGGTCGTAGACCCCATAGCCTGCAAAGCAGGTGAGTTGTTTGTTCTGCGAACCCAGTTTTTCAAAGAGTTCGCGCACCTCCATCTCACTCATCTCCGAGGGCAACTGGTAGTCGCCCTTGAAACGAATGGCATCAGGGATCTGGGCATAGAGGTCGTCGAGGGTCCGTACCCCGACTTTCTCCATCATCGCCTGCAGATCGTCTTCCGTTTGAGGAAAGTATTTGTAATCCATAAAAATCCAATATTTGGCAACGGACTACAAGACTAATACGACTTTTTAGATTCTCTACAGAAAGAGTCCTTTAAGTCCTGTCGTCCGTTGCTATTTTTATTTCTCACAGAAGGCAGCATATGCCTTAGCATCCATCAGGTTGTCGAGGTCGGCCTTGTCAGAGAGTTGCACCTTGATGATCCAGTTCTCGAAAGCATCCTCGTTGATGAGTTCGGGCTGATCGTCGAGGGCTTCGTTGACCTCTACGACGGTTCCGCTGACAGGTGAGATCAGGTCGCTGGCAGCCTTGACACTCTCCACAGCGCCAAACTCCTCACCAGCCGTTACCTCGTCATCAACCTCAGGCATATCCACATAGACCACATTGCCTAATGCGTTCTGAGCATAATCCGTGATTCCTACGAAACCATAGTCACCTTCTACTCTCACAAATTCGTGTGACTCCGAGTAGTAGAGTCCTTCAATTACTTTAGCCATAATTCTTTATAGTTTTATTTCTTATAGTTTTTATTATAGAATTGCTTTTTGATCACTTTACCGGGGAACACCTTCTTACGGATCTGGATCTGTACCTCGGTGTCGAGTTTGGAGTAGGCGGCATCAACCAAAGCCATGCAGACACTCTTATCGGTAGAGAGCGTGTGATAGCCTGTGGTCACCTCTCCGATGGGTTCGCCCTGCATATTCAGCACGGGATAACCATGACGGGGGATGGCTTTGTCGAAGAGTTCGATGCCGACCAATTTCTTCGCAGGGCCCTCTGTCTTCTGTTTGGCGAGTGCCTCCTTGCCGATGAATTCGGGCTTATCCAATTTTACGAACATCGTCAGACCTGCCATCACAGGGGTGATATCCTCTGAGAGTTCATCGCCATAGAGGGGCAGTCCCACCTCAAAGCGCAGGGTGTCGCGACAACCCAGTCCGCAAGGTTGTACGCCTGCAGCAATCATCTTATCCCAACAGGAGCGGATATAGTCGGGCGCGGCATAGATCTCAAAGCCGTCCTCACCTGTATAGCCTGTACGACTGACGATGACATCGCCAATCATCTTGACAGTATAGAACGTCAGTTCCTTACAGGGCAGGCCCAACACCGTCTCCATGATATGCTCCGACTCGGGCCCCTGAACAGCCAACTGTCCATAGTCGTCTGAAGCATTGCGCAGCGAGATGTCGAAGCCCTCGGCATGCTGTTGCATCCAAGCCCAGTCCTTATCGATATTGGCGGCATTGATCACGAGGAAGAAATCATTCTCTCCCAACTTATAGACCAAAAGGTCATCGACGGTACCACCGTTCTCGTAGCACATCATACCGTAGAGGATCTTACCTACAGGCATCGCAGTGACATCGTTGGTGAAGATGTGGTTCACATAACGTTCGGCATCCGAGCCGCGTACGATGACCTCTCCCATATGGGAGACATCAAACAGTCCCACCTTCTCACGTACTGCATAATGCTCCGGAGCGATACCCGCATTCTGATAGAGCAACGGCATGTCGAAGCCACCAAACGACACCATCATGGCCCCCAACGACAAATGCTTGTCGTGGAGACAGGTGCGTTTCTCCCGTTTTTCCAATTCTTGTTTTATTGCCATAGACTATTGTAATATTTTAATAAATTCTTCTTTCAGATAGGTTTGTTCCAGTGTTTCGATGGCAGCCACCTCTGCGGGTGTCAGCATCCGCGAGCCTTGGCAGAGGGTTTCGCGTATCAATGTCTTCACGTCGTCAAGCGGCAGCGAGGTGTAGTCTTTCAACAGGGTGATGCGCTGTCGGACGCTCTCGATGCCTTTCTTCTGCAGTTTCTCCCGACTCGGTGTGATGGCGTGAAGCATATGCTCCATGTTCGTGTCGTAAAGCATCGTGCTGTGTACGATACTCCTGCCCTCCAGATGGTAGCAGGCCGTTCCACAGACCTTCCTGTCGCCGATCATCACATCGTTATGACTCGTACCCGTGGCCTCGATGCCCATCTTCCGCAGTACCAGCAGCACCATGTTGATGAAGCGGTTGAAGGCGAAGTTCACATTCTCCTCGGAGGTGATGAATGACCACATGAGATTGTCCATGTCGGCATACACACAGCCGCCCCCACTCTTGCGTCGATAGAGCCGGATGCCATGGGCACGGCAGTAATCGACATCCACCTCGTTCTCCAGTACCTGGTTGCGCCCGAAGATCACACTCGGCGACACCTGCCACAGGAAGAAGCAGTCGGGTTCATCGAGATGACGCGCCACATACTCCTCCATCGCCAGATAGAACGACAGGCGACGGACCTCTGATGTCGGCAGCGTGATATATTTCATACCCTTAACTTCGTTCTGCAAATTTTCTGCAAATTTACAACTTTTTGCCAAACCAACAAAACAATTGCCCATAAACCGAATATTTTTGAGAAAAATTTTGTTTTTTACAAATTTTGGCGTACCTTTGCACCATAATTAAAATATTACTGTGGACAAGAAGGAGTTTACATTACTAAATAAGATCCAATATCCTGAGGATTTGCGCAAATTATCAGTTGAAGAACTGCCTCAACTCTGTAAGGAGTTGCGCGAAGATATCGTGCAGGAGGTAGCAGTTAACCCCGGTCATCTGGCATCGAGTCTCGGTGTGGTGGAAATCACGGTGGCGCTGCATTATGTCTATAATACCCCTGACGACAGAATCGTGTGGGACGTAGGTCATCAGGCTTACGGTCATAAGATCCTGACGGGACGTCGCGAAAAGTTCTGTACGAACCGTAAGTTGGGCGGCATCAAGCCCTTCCCCTCTCCCTCTGAAAGCGAGTACGACACCTTTGCCTGCGGACATGCCAGCAACTCTGTATCGGCAGCCCTGGGTATGGCTGTGGCTGCGAAGTTGGAGGGTAATGACAAGCGACATGTGGTGGCAGTGATCGGTGACGGTGCGCTCTCTGGCGGACTGGCCTTTGAGGGACTGAACAATGTATCATCATCCCCCAACGACCTGCTGATCATCCTCAACGACAACAACATGAGTATCGACCGCTCGGTGGGCGGTATGAAGCAGTATCTGCTGGGACTGAACACCAACGAGACCTATAACGCCATCAAGTTCAAGGCCACCCGTTGGATGTATAAGAAAGGCCTGATGAACGATGACCGTAAGAAGGGCATCCAGCGTCTGTCGAATGCCATCAAGAGTGCCATCGCCCATCAGAAGAACATCTTCGACGGTATGGATATCCGTTACTTCGGTCCGTTTGACGGACACGACGTGAAGGAACTGGTTCGTATCCTGAGACTGATCAAGGAGATGAAAGGTCCGAGACTGTTGCACCTGCACACTCAGAAGGGTCATGGCTATGCCCCTGCAGAGAAGGACGTGACCATCTGGCATGCCCCTGGCAAGTTTGACCCAGAGACGGGTGAGCGTATCATCGACAAGGATCCCACCAAGCCCCAGAAGTATCAGGACGTGTTTGGTCATACGCTGTTAGAGTTGGCCCAGCAGAATCCGAAGATCGTGGGTGTGACACCTGCGATGCCTTCAGGCTGTTCAATGAACATCATGATGAAGGAGATGCCGGAGCGCACCTTCGACGTGGGTATTGCTGAAGGCCATGCCGTGACCTTCTCTGGCGGTATGGCGAAAGACGGTCTGCTGCCGTTCTGTAATATCTATAGTGCCTTTGCACAACGTGCCTTCGACAATATCATCCACGATGTGGCGCTGTTGAATCTGAACATGGTGTTCTGTTTCGACCGTGCCGGACTGGTGGGTGAAGACGGACCAACGCATCATGGCGCCTTCGACCTGGCTGCCCTGCGCCCGATTCCAAACCTGACGATCTCATCGCCGATGGACGAGCATGAACTGCGCCGACTGATGTACACCGCTCAACTGCCTGATAAGGGACCGTTCGTGATCCGTTATCCACGAGGCGGTGGTGTGCTGCAGGACTGGCGTTGTCCGCTTGAAGAGGTGAAGGTGGGTACGGGTCGTAAACTGCATGAGGGTACTGACGTGGCTGTGCTGAGTATCGGTCCGATAGGTAATAACGTGACTGAGGCGATTGAGAAGATCGGCAACAAGGTCAGCGTAGCCCACTACGATATGCGATTCCTGAAACCTATCGACGAGCAGATCCTCGATGAGGTGGGACGCAAGTTCAAGCGTGTGATCACCATTGAGAATGGCGTGAAGAAAGGCGGACTCGGCTCTGCCGTCCTGGAATGGATGAACGAACACGGCTATCAGCCGAAGGTCACCCTTTTGGGTATGCCTGACGAATTTGTTGAGCACGGTACGGTGGCTGAACTCCAAAAGATTGTGGGACTTGACACTGAGAGTATTATCAAAGTCATTACTGAAATATGAAAGTTGTGATTGTCGGTGCTGGTGCCGTAGGTACCCACCTGTCGAAGCTGTTGTCTGGCGAGCATCAGGACTGTGTGCTCATCGACGCTGACAGTGAACGACTGAGTGGGTTGAGCGAGTATGACGTGATGACCTATCAGGCCTCACCCACCAGCATCAAGGCATTGAAGGAGGCAGGTGTGCAGCATGCAGACCTCTTCGTGGGTGTGACCCCAGAAGAGAGCGTCAACATGAATGCCTGTATCCTCGCCCATGCCCTTGGCGCCAAGAAGACGGTGGCCCGTATCGACAACTACGAATATCTGTCGCCCGACCTGCATCAGTTTTTCAAGAACCTGGGCATCGACTCACTGATCTATCCAGAGGTACTGGCTGCAGAAGACATCACCAACGGTCTGAAACTCTCCTGGGTGAGACAGCGCTGGGATGTGCACGACGGTGCCCTGACGCTGTTAGGTATCAAACTCAGGGACGGGGCCGAGATCCTGAACCGTCCGCTGCGTGAACTCTGCGGACCTGACGACCCCTATCATATCGTAGCCATCAAACGGGATGACGACACGTTGATCCCTGGTGGTATGGACGAGTTGCACGTGAATGACCTCGCCTACTTCATGACCACCAAGGACTATATCCCCTATATCCGTAAGATCGTAGGCAAGGAGCACTATACCGATGTGAAGAACGTGATCATCATGGGTGGTGGTAAGACGGCTGTCCGTGCTGCACTGACCATCCCCAACTATATGAACGTGAAGATCATCGAGAAGAGTTCACGACGCTGTGAGAAACTGAACGACCTGCTGGAACATGAGGAGGCGATGGTGATCCACGGCGATGGACGTGACTTAGGACTGCTGCAGGAAGAAGGTATCCGCCACACACAGGCTTTCGTGGCACTGACGGAGAATGCCGAGACCAATATTCTGGCCTGTCTGACTGCGAAGAAACTCGGTGTCAGAAAGACAATTGCCCTGGTGGAGAATCTGGACTACGTGAATATGGCGGAGAGTCTGGATATCGGTACGATCATCAATAAGAAGACCATTGCTGCCAGTCATATCTTCCAGATGCTGCTGGATGCCGACGTGGACAACATGCGCTCGCTGATGCTGGTGGATGCTGAGGTGGCTGAGTTTACGGCTGCCGAAGGATCGAAGGTCACTAAGAAACCTGTAAAAGACCTGGGACTGCCCTTCGGTGTGACCATTGGCGGACTGGTGCGTAAGGGTACTGGTATGCTGGTGAATGGTAACTCCCAGATTGAAGCCGGCGACTCTGTCATGGTGTTCTGCCATGAAACCAAACTGCATAACATCGAGACATACTTCAAAAATAGTCCGATATGGTAAACTTCCGTATCATCAGTAAGATTATCGGCTCCCTTCTGTTTATCGAGGCCTTCTTTATGTCATGGTGTGCCATTATGGCGATCGCCTTCCATGAAGACGACCAGATGGCGTTTATCATGTCGATGCTGATCACCTTCGGATGCGGTTTCCTATTCCTCTTCATGGGCCGTCATGCCCAGAACACCCTGAGCCGTCACGATGCCTATCTGCTCGTGACATCGGTATGGGTGATCTTCTCGCTGTTTGGCGTGTTCCCTTTCATGATCCACGGTAGCATCACGAATCTGACAGATGCCTACTTTGAAACGATCTCCGGCTTTACGACGACAGGTGCCTCGATCCTTGACGACGTGGAGTGTCTGCCACACGGCATCCTGTTCTGGCGATCGCTGACCCAATGGGTAGGCGGCTTGGGAATCGTGTTCTTCACCATCGCCATTCTGCCCTCGTTGGTAGCGGGTAGTGTGAAGGTGTTCGCAGCAGAGGCCACGGGTCCTATCAAGGCGAAAATGCACCCAAGACTGACGACGACTGCCAAGTGGATCTGGTCTATCTATCTGCTGCTGACCATCGGCTGCGGTGTTTCCTTTTGGGCGGCAGGTATGGACTGGTATGAGGCACTGAACTACTCGATGACTACAACGGCAACAGGCGGTTTCTCCATCCATAACGATGGTACCAACGTGTTCAACTCCCCTCAGATCGACTATATCTCCATTATCTTCCAGTTCCTGGCAGGTATCAACTTCACCTTATTATATGTGAGTATCTTCAAGACCCGTCTGACACACCTTTTCAGGGATTCGGAGTTCAAACTCTATATCACGGTAGTAGCCATCGCCACCTTGGTAATCATGTCAACACTGATACTCCAGATGGGGTATGACTACGAACGGGCCTTCCGCGAATCACTCTACCAGGTGGTATCGTTCATGACTACCACAGGTGTCTATAGCGCTGATGTGGCCCAATGGCCTCATCTGACATGGATCATCATCGGCTGTGTGATGCTACTCGGTGCCTGTGCAGGTAGTACCAGCGGCGGATTCAAGTGTATCCGTGGTGTGATGCTGTTGAAGGTGGTTCGCAACAACTTCCGTCAGAGCCTGCATCCCAATGCTGTGCTGCCTGTCAGAATCAATGGTCAGAACGTGCCTCGTGCCAGACTGATTGCCCTCTCTGCCTTCTTCGTACTCGTGGTCCTTATGCTGCTGGTAACGACGACGATCATGATCATATCTGGTATCGACAGCGTCAATTCCATTATCATAGCCCTGAGTTGTGTCAGCAACGTGGGACCATCGCTGGCTAACGACATCGGCGCGAATATCACGTGGTCTGGAATGGCAGACCATATCAAATGGGTACTCTGTCTGCTGATGCTGATGGGACGTCTTGAGATCATGACTGTCCTGGTGCTGTTT
>JAFRMM010000143.1 GCA_017430675.1 Prevotella sp. | reverse complement strand
TTCACCTTCACCTTGCACGAGAACTGTGCCGTTGAGTTACACCTTCCCTTGATGGAGATTCTTCCCATCAGCGGACACATCCCTTGTTCGTTCTGCCCGTTTCTTTTGAGGTAGAGCAGTACCTTCATTTCTGTTTTCATACTCGTCAATTTTTTAGTGTGCAAAATTACATGTTTTCACTCATATTGACAAATCGAAAACGTGGCAGAACGGTGAATAAGAAACCGCCAAAGTTAAACTTTCATAACGCTCGTGTTAAGTGAGCTATTTTTCCTAGAATTGCCTTTTAAGCGGGCTTTCAGAAACATCAATCAGTGGTATCGGAATAGGTAATGACTTGGTAGCGGATTCGTCTCACTGGTCTTTACCTTCTTGCTTTTTAGGCTAAGTGGCAAATTTCGGAAAATTACTGATTTTCAGCCATTTTCGGTTTTTGCCGCTTCGTTCTTCCAAAACCTGTATCCCTTTGAAAAACTACAAGGTCAACAATCTTCTTAATGCTGGAGGTATTTGCAATTTATTAGAGAAGATTTTACTGCATAATCAGATTTTCCTCAATACATCATATAAGTTCTATGGATTTGCCGGATATGATGGTAGAAGTGTATGTCCAGTTTTAGAACAGGAAAGAGTCTGCAATGCCAAACCTGCAACTCAAATCATGATTGACACCTATATGTCTGCTTTGGGTTTTACAAAAGAAGACGAAGTTGGCAGATTTTCTAATAATACCTATGTCGTCTGGGACATAGTTCCTCGCAATGTCTTAGTTGACGCTGATGGCGACATGTATGTCGTAGATGCGGAAATAAAACAACGATGATTTGTCAAGAACTTGTTTTGTTCTTCAATAATGTTTGTCGTAAGAATCCGGATATGTATTTTACTATTCACAAGTTTATAATAAAGAAGTTATTAAAATGAAATATCAAAAAGAAGAGATTCAACGCTTCAAATATCTGCTGGAGTACTTTGTTGCTCATTTGGAATATATTGCAAATGATTACTCCGATTCATCCTTCGGATACGAGAAGTATATTAAGCCATTAGTGGATAGAGATACTTTCAAATATAGTGGACAAGGTTATAATGGTCAGGGAATTCAAACCCAAATTAGTGAATGGGATCAATATAAAAATGGACAAATCTGTATTAATGTTTATGGCGCGAATTATCAAAGTCGCGCTACTTATTTGAATTGGCAAGGTACTGGAAATAATATAATGGCAGATTGGCAAGGAAAACACATTGACTGTCTGTACTTGCAATATTACGATCCAGACACAGGGGAGAGACTACCGCAAAATGTATCATCCACGATAAAGGAATTGGGTCTATATGATAATCAAATTCCTAATGAGACACTCTGTAATTTCTTTGATAAGTATAACAACATGATAGAAAAGTTCAAAAACAAACAGCATCATATGAAAATGGACAAATACATAGAATTATTAAAAGCCAATCACAATTTGATCCTGACAGGTGCGCCAGGTACAGGTAAAACCTTTATGGCAAAGGATATGGCATCTCAGATGATACTTGGGAAGGCCTACTCTGAAATAGTTAAAGGTGAAGAAGAACAAGACATTTTTAATCATTATTGTCAGTTCGTGCAGTTCCATCCATCGTATGACTATACCGACTTCGTAGAAGGGTTACGACCAATAAATGATACGGATGGGAACATTGGATTTAAACGTAAGGATGGAGTATTTAAAGAGTTCTGTAAACGCAGTTTCTTCAATGATAGGTTAATGGAACAAGAAGATGTCTTTGAGCCTGTATATAAAGGAATAATGAGCGACATTGAGAAAGGAAAACTTAAACATATAAAAACTCCATACGGTAGTTATGACGTGGAAGTAGAAAAAGGTCGTATTGTATATGGTAATGACAAAAGGACAGAGAGCAAAGAAAACTTGAAACTTATGTATGAGCATTTCTTCCGAAAGAATCAATTTGATTTGTCCGATTTTCAGAAAGATGATTATTGGCAGTTGATAGAGAATCTGACAAGTGGTAAAACAAAAACATGTGATTATGTCTATTATAGTGGAATCCTTCAGAAAATGCTTGAACGTGCAGACAAAATATATGTTGATGATGATACACCTTATATTTTTATTATCGATGAAATAAATCGTGGCGAGATTTCTAAAATTTTTGGTGAGTTGTTTTTCTCTATTGATCCTGGTTACCGAGGAGAGTATGATGAGAACGGGAACGACAATAAGGTTCAAACACAATACCAGAACCTAATCCCCAAAGAAGGTGATAAAGATTTTGACCCTCAAAATGCAGATGTTTTTAGACATGGTTTCTACGTGCCTGAGAACGTCTATATCATCGGTACGATGAACGATATCGATCGAAGCGTGGAGAGTATGGACTTTGCTATGCGCCGTCGCTTTGCTTGGCAGGAAGTGACGGCAGAAGAGAGTTATGCAAATATGATTGAGAATGATTCTGATTTCGTACTCATCAAAGATGAAATCAAGCAAAGGATGTTCAGTCTGAATAAGGCGATTGCTGAGACAGAAGGCATGGACGAGGCTTACCAGATTGGTGCAGCATATTTCAGGAAATATCTCGACTATCAGGATAAAGAGAATCCATTCGAATGTCTATGGAATAATCACCT
Organism: Prevotella sp.; assembly: GCA_017430675.1. The sequence continues at coordinate 15,240 of JAFRMM010000143.1, read as the reverse complement.
GAAAGGATTGCTGTTTGAGTACCTGCGTGGCAATCGTAGGGCAAAAGATCTGTTGGAGAAGTTGCATAAGGCATACAACAAGACGAGCATAGATGAGCAGTCTGCCCATACAAGCGAAGGATAATTGGGAAATACCTCTGAAAGAAGAGGAACTTTGCCATCTTGAAACATTAAAAAAGTTGGCTGGGCTGACTATCTCAAAGTTGAGCCTTGAAGACCATCCCAATTTGCTGATATTCCCACAAGACTTGGATGTCTATGGGGATAAGATTGGCGATGCTCATATCTTTGAGGTGAAGGGCGAGAAGATAGTGACAGGCAACATCATGGGTTTTATTGGCTGCGGCGATACGAAGGTTAGTATCAGTTCACGCTTCGCTCAAGAGAAGGGTGACTATTTCCTGCACTATATGCTGCGAAAGGTGTTTGCCGTCAATCTGTTTGACCTGCAATTCAACTCTGACGAGGAAAGCATCTTCGATTTCCTCATCTACTTGTTTCCTGCATTCCTGAAACGTGCTATGCAACAGGGTTTGTATAGGGAGTATCAAACTCGGAAGTATAATGACGCCAATTTGAAGGGACGGATAGACATCTCTCGCCATATCAGGCAGAACTTCCCCTTTGCTGGCAAGATTGCCTATACCACCCGAGAGTACGCCCAAGACAATCATCTCACGCAGTTGATCCGTCACACTATTGAGTACATTTCGCGACATAGATACTCTGGGAACATTCTGCACAACGATGATAATACCTCAGATGCCGTGAAAACCATCTGTCAGGCAACGGAATCGTACAATCGCAATGAACGACAGAAGGTGATGAATCAGAATCTCCGTCCCATCAGCCATCCATATTATAGCGAGTATCGCCCACTGCAACAACTGTGCTTACAGATACTTCGCCAAGAGGAAATGAAATACGGACGTGACGATGATGAAATCTATGGCGTCCTGTTTGACGGTGCATGGCTATGGGAGGAATATCTGAACACATTCCTTGCAGACATTGGCTTCGAGCATCCAAGAAACAAAGAAGGACAAGGACGTAAATATCTCTTCTCTGACCATACTGGCTGGTGTTATCCTGACTTTCTGAGCCAAGAAATGGTACTTGATGCTAAATACAAATGGTACGATGATTGGAGCAAGGTACAAACCAAGGACTTGTATCAGGTCATTTCTTATATGCATGTACTGGACAGGGATTTCGGTGGTTATGTCGTACCTGTGAAAAACGGGGTATTTCCATTAACGGCCAAACAACTCAATGGCAAGGGAGGTTCAGTGGCCGTATATGGCATGAAGATTGATAACAAAACAGGTTCTTTTGAAGATTATCTGACTTATATAGAAGCATCAGAACAAGATTTAATCAAAGAAATAAAAGCATATATACATCACAAAGTACGTTAGACATCTCAGCGTTAGAATGTGCTCAAATAAATTGAAAAATTTATTTCATTTACCTTTCAGCCGGTGCGTAATTCGATAATATTCAGAAAGTTCGGCTGAATGGTAAAAAAGGGGTGGTGAGTAGGTTTCCAGAGGGTCCTCCTTTGGTAAAATTCTCTCGAGAATCCAGTCGTAAAGTGCCACTTTACGATCCTACGGAGGCACTATACGATCCTACGGAGCCACTATACGACGCTAAAGTACTGCCAAATTTTCGTCCCAAGGCCTGGGACAAACTGAAAAAAAGCATACGGCACAGACTTTCCGATACGTATAAGACAAAATGATCCACCAGCCTTGCCAGCCTTGGGGACCAGCCTTGGGGACAGGTACTTGGGGATGGGTGAGGAAGTTTTCTTTGCAATCTGCATGCCAGGTGCCTGGGTATAAGGTCGAAAAATAACACAATAGTTCCTGACCCTTTTGTGTTTTTTGTTGCGTTCCCTGACATACTGAGACAGAGGGATAAATGCATTTTTCTTGCAAATTATTTGGATGTTATAGAAAAACTTCTTATCTTTGCCCCCGAAAAGATAGATGTTTATGGCATATACAATTAGTGACACGGTCATTAAAAACCCAACAAAGGCTTGTATGAACAGGCTTCGCAAGATGGGTGAAGAGAAGGCCAAGAGGCTTGCTAAGATTCAGGAGCGTTGGGAAAATGGAGAATACGAAAACGCTACTGTTATTCATGTTTGATTAAACATGGAAGACTTTGTTAGGTTACTTTCTACAGATGAAGGTGACATATACCATATAACACTATCGGAAGACACCGTTCTTTTTTCTCAGGATACGCTTAAGATTATTAGTGGTGTCAAGGTAATTGGCATTGATCTGCGTAGATTGGTTGGTGATTCGCCTACTGGTCATGATATGCTGGCTGCCATTGAGAAGGTAATAGCAGATTTCTTCCAAGAGTATGATAACGTTATGATATTCTATTATTGTGATTTTATTAACCCGATACCTCATACGAAGAAAACATCAATGCCTCCTCAAGAATACCGGAGTAATTTGTTTAGATTGATGTTCGAAAGGTATGTAAGTCTACACGATATTGATGATGTTCATCTTTCTGTGATTACAGTTAAAGGTATAGATGATACCTATTATTTCCATCTTATTTATCGCGAATGTCATGCATATCTGGCTCCAGTTATAAGTCAAGATATTAAAGAAGGATATAGCAAATAATCATTCTTCTCCTGAGATATAATAGCACAATAGTTCCTGACACCATTGTGTATGTTCCATTTTGGAACACGTTAGTAAAGATATGAAAGATAATATATAGTCGGGGATATAGTCGTGGAGACATCCCCTGGGTATAAGGTCTAAAAACAGGAAGTTTTCATGTTGGATGCGTAAAAATACAATGTAAAACTGCGCCGTCCTAGCCGTTATTAAAGTAACTTGCTGATTGTCAATATGTACACGACGGCTAGGTTGGTCTAAAACCGCGCCGTAACCTAGCCGATACTGTGCCGTCAAAATCAATAGGAGTCGGTGGGGCTATCCCTTTCCGATGAGGTGCCACTATCCTTCGCTATAGTGCCACTATCCTTCGCTATAGTGCCACTGCTTGGATGAATTCTCTAGAGAATTGGAGCGTAAAGCATTGACTAATTTCTCTAAAGCAATGACTAATTTCTCTAGAGCACTGCTTATTTGGCAAAACATAGAGCATTTTTTGACGGCGGGGTATCGGCGGGGTATCGGCGCGGTATCGGCGCGGTTTTAGACCAACCTAGCCGTCTTTTGTATGCTGGTATTCAGCATGTTACATATATAACGGCGCAGACGGCGTGGTTTTGTTCATTTTTTAAACCATATTTAAGCAGTATCATCTGCTGAAGTTCACCACGTCTGTGGAGATCAAGGGGACAGATGATTGATTTCTTCCAAGAGAATCAAAGTCCCTCCGATTTAAAGTTTTTAAGACAGTATCTGTCCTTCCGAATTATCCGATACGTATAAGACAAAATGATCCACGCCAACCATAAAAAACGCCCTTCAGCCGAACTGCCTGATAATCAGGCGATAAACTCTCGGCTGAAAGGTAAAGTGATTTTCTTTTTGAGAAAATAGTGCAAGATCATCTTGGATAATTCGGGAGAAAAGATTATCTTTGCAGAAAATATGGTCGTATGAAATGGAATCGTGAGATATACAGTTGTGCGCAGGTGATGGAACTGATCCAGGAGGTCGGTTTCCTGCCGTTGTTGGACAGTGGCATCCGCGGCTATTCGGCTGAGGAGATGGTGGCCGACGACTGTCGCTACGTGGTGCTGCCTGATGGTGGCTGGGACTGGCCGCTGTGGAAGTGGAAGGGGCCGATCATCACGGAGGGCAACTGCGTCTATGGCAAGTTCTTCGCTGGCAAGGCGGGCTTCATCAGTCGTGAGTGGTGGCCTGACTTCTGCAACTACCGCCGCCACCTGCATCCTGCGCCGTCGGAGGGTTCCATCGAGGAGACAGTCCTGTTTACCATACAGGAGCAGGGGCCTCTGATCACCCGTGAACTGCGCGCTGCCTGTGGCTTTACGGGTCCTAAGATGCGTAGCAAGTTTGACGGCTATGTCACCCGTCTGCAGATGGCCTGTCGCGTCGTCACGGAGGACTTCGTCTATCCCATAGACAAGCATGGCAATGAATACGGCTGGGGCTGGTCGCTGCTCACGACGCCAGAACAACTTCATGGCCGTGAGGCATGCCAGTGCACCCGTACGCCAGAGGAGTCCTTCGACCGTCTCTTGGCCCACTTCAAGGCTATCCTTCCCCATGCCTCCGACAAACAGATACTGAAACTCATCAAAAGTTGAATGAATATGGAACAGAAACGTACAACCCCAGAGCGGATCACGGCGTTAGGACCCAATGAGATCTTCGTCTTCGGCAGTAACCTCGCTGGCATGCATGGTGGCGGGGCGGCGTGGGTCGCCTACAGGAAGTTTGGTGCCATCATGGGCCAGGGTGTCGGTCTGCAGGGCCGTAGTTATGGCATTCCCACGATGCAGGGTGGGGTGGAGACCATCAAGCCATACGTGGATGAGTTCATCGATTTTGCCAGGAGCCGTCAGGACCTGACGTTCCTCGTCACCCGCATCGGCTGTGGCATCGCCGGCTTTACGGACGAGGAGATCGCGCCCCTGTTCGAGAAAGCCCATGAGGTGGCCAACATCGTGCTGCCCCCAGGCTGGTAAAAGGTGATGTGATTAACTGGCGGACTCGAACTCCTCGAGGAAGCGGGTATCGTTCTCGGAGAACATACGGAGGTCGGAGACGCGATACTTCAGGTTCGTGATGCGCTCCACACCCATGCCAAAGGCATAGCCGGAGTAGATCTTCGAGTCGATGCCACAGAGTTCGAGCACGTTGGGATCGACCATACCACAACCGAGGATCTCCACCCAACCCGTATGCTTGCAGAAGCCACAACCATCTCCACCGCAGATGAAGCAGGAGATATCCATCTCTGCAGAGGGTTCTGTGAAGGGGAAATAACTGGGGCGCAGACGGATCTTCGTGTCAGGACCGAACATCTCCTTGGCGAAGGAGAGCAGCACCTGCTTGAGATCGGTGAATGATACGTTCTTGTCGATATAGAGTCCTTCCACCTGATGGAAGAAGCAGTGGGCACGGGCTGTGATGGCCTCATTGCGATAGACGCGGCCTGGACAGATCACGCGGATGGGCTCGGAGAGTTTGCCATCCTCTGTGTGCAGACGCTCCATCACACGAGCCTGGACAGAAGAGGTATGCGAGCGCAACAGGATGTTCTTCGTGACATCATTGGGATGCTGGCTGACGAAGAAAGTATCCTGCATGTCACGGGCAGGATGATCTGCTGCGAAGTTCATCTTCGTGAAGATGTGGTTGTCATCCTCCACCTCAGGACCGTCGGCCAGGACAAAGCCCATGCGGGAGAAGATATCGATAATCTCGTTGGTGACGATAGTCAGGGGATGGCGCGTGCCGAGTTGGATGGGGTAGGGCGTGCGCGTCAGGTCAATGGCCTCTTCGCCCGTCTCCTGCGTCTCGCAATCCTCGCGCAACTGGTTGATGCGCTCCGTGGCCAGGGTCTTCAGTTCGTTGATCTTCATGCCAACGGTCTTCTTCTGGTCGGCTGCCACATTGCGGAAATCATTCATCAGGGCCGTGATCTCACCCTTCTTGCTGAGGTATTTCAGTCGGAGTTGCTCCACCTCCTCTGCGTTCTTCGCGCTTAATTCCTGCACTTCCTTGAGCAGTTCGTCAATCTTATCCAGTATCATATTCTGATGATTTTTCAAATTTGCGTGCAAAGGTACAAAATAATTCATAATTTATAATTCATAATTCAAATTATTTTGTAATTTTGCAGAAATTTTGGGAGAATCATTAGGACTGATTGGTTTTGATACGTCAATGAAAAGGTTTTGTATGGCGGTTTTCGCAATGGTGCTGCTGATGTTTTCCTGTACGGGGAAGCGGTCGGGCCAGACGGACGAGATGCCCGCCGATTCCGTTGCCGACACGACAGAAGTGACAGAGACGGACACGCTGGAGTTGTTGATCACCGAGGCTCCGATGCCACGGGCGGCCGACGCGATGTTCGACGACTTCGTCTTTAACTTCGCAGCCAACAAGCGGCTGCAGAAGGAGCGCATCATCTTCCCCCTGCGGGAGACGGAGGAGGGCAAGACCAGTCAGATCGAAAAGGAGAAGTGGCAGATGGAGCATTTCTTCATGCGCCAGGGGTATTACACCCTGCTCTTCAACGACGACCAGCAGATGGCGCTGATGAAGGACACGGCAGTCACCGAGGCCATTGTGGAGAAGATACAACTGAAGAAAAACCGCGTGACGAACTATCTGTTCCAGCGTATCAAGGGTGCCTGGATGATGAAAGGCATTCAGGTGACGACCATCGAGGAGAATGCCAATGCCGACTTCCTCGCCTTCTACCAGAAGTTCGCCTCCGACAGCGCCTTCCAGGTGAAGAGCCTGAACGCGACGGTGCAGTTCGTGGGACCTGATCCTGATGACGACTTCAACATGATGGAGGGTCTGATCACGCCAGATACCTGGGAGGCGTTCGCGCCGACCCTGCCAGCGAAATTGCTCTATAATATTGTCTATGGCAAGCCGCAGCCCTCTGGAAATGAGAAGATATTCCTCTTGCGTGGCGTGGCCAACGGCCTGGAACTGGAACTGCGCTTCAAGAAGGTCGGCGATAAGTGGAAATTGATGAAGATGACCACATGAGGGACGAGCGGGATTATAGTCTGAAGGCGCATAACACATTTGGCATTGAGGCGAAATGTAAGCGGTTCATTGAGTTTACTTCTGTGGAGGAAGCCCAACAGGTGGCTGAGATCTTAAGGGAGGCGGATCTCCCTTATATAATAATAGGTGGAGGCAGTAATCTGTTGCTCACGAAGGATTACCCCGGCATCGTGGTGCGGTCTGACATCCTCGGCATCCAGATTGATGACGACAGGATGACCTGTGGCAGTGGGGAGGTGTTTGATGAAATCGTCGAGGCATCCCTGATGGCAGGACTCTATGGACTGGAGAATCTCTCGCTGATCCCAGGGGATGTGGGCGCCAGTGCCGTGCAGAATATCGGGGCATACGGGATGGAGGCAAAGGATCTGATAGAAAGCATCGAGGCTGTGGAGATTGCGACTGGTAAGGTGGTGATCATCCCTGCCAAGGACTGTGGCTATGCCTATCGCCAGAGCCGTTTTAAGAAAGACTGGAAAAACCGTTTCCTCATTACAGGTGTGACCTATGCCTTGTCGAGAGAGTTCCATCCTCATCTGGATTATGGGAATATACGCATGGAACTGGAGCGCAGAGGCATCACAGAGCCCACCGCCCAACAACTGCGCGAGACGGTTATCGACATCCGCAATGCCAAGTTGCCTGATCCCAAGGTGATGGGCAATGCGGGGAGTTTCTTTATGAATCCCATCGTAGTGCGGGAGACTTATGAAGCCTTGGCAGCGCAATATCCTGAGATGCCCCATTACGAGATGGACGCTGAACATGTGAAGATTCCTGCAGGTTGGATGATTGAGCAGTGCGGCTGGAAGGGGAAAACATTAGGGCGCGCTGGGGTACACGACAAACAGGCTCTGGTGCTGGTGAATCGCGGTGGGGCAACGGGTGAGGAGATCGTGGCTCTCTGTCATGCCATCCAGAAGGACGTGAAAGGGAAATTTGGAATAGAAATCCATCCAGAAGTGAATATGATATGAAACTGACTTTTTTGGGCACGGGAACATCTTGTGGGGTACCAGTCATTGGGTGCCAGTGCGAGGTGTGCCAAAGCCAGGACCCTAAGGATAAGCGTACACGCTGTTCTGTACTGGTGGAGACGGAGAATACCCGTCTGCTCATCGACTGTGGCCCTGATTTCCGTCAGCAGATCCTGCCACAACCCTTCCGTAAGATCGACGGTATCCTGATCACCCACAGCCATTACGATCATGTGGGAGGAATGGATGATATCCGTCCCTATTGTCAGTTTGGTGAGATCAACGTCTATGCCGATCCCATCGCTCGCAAGGGGATGCTGGAGATGTTGCCCTATTGCTTTGCAGAAAACAGATATCCAGGTGTACCTGCCATCGGACTCCATGAGATCCACGCCCATGAGCCTCTGACTATCGGGGACCTGGACATCATGCCCATCGAGGTGATGCACGGGAAACTGCCCATCTTAGGCTATAGGATCGGACCCCTTGCCTATATCACGGATATGAAAACCATCGCTGATGAGGAACTGAAATATCTGGAGGGGACAGACGTCCTTGTGGTGAATGCCCTGCGCTTTACGAAGCCCCATCATTCCCATCAACTTATGGATGATGCCATCGCCTTTTCCCGCAGGGTGGGAGCCAAGCAGACCTACATCATCCATGTCTGTCATGATGTGGGGCTTCATGCCCAAGTGAATCAGCAACTTCCTGCTGGTATCCAACTGGCCTACGACGGGCAGGAAGTCATCCTGTAATTATTACTTGCGCTTCTTTTTCTTTTGGGAGTGGAAGCCGAAAAGAGAGCCGTAACTCTTGAAGAGTTTGCGGATGAGCAGGAACGTATCCACTGCCACGATGCTGTTGCTCACCAGACCAGCAATATAGTCGGTCTTAGAGTTCTCATCCCGTTTGAGAAACACCTGATTCCAAAGTTTGGAGAACTGTGTATTGTCTTGCTGGATATCATTGAGCAGTTCATCCTTGCGCTGGCGAATCTCTTCCAACGTACGATATTCTCTGATGGGCTTTTGGACGGGCAACATGAGTTAAGATTAAAGATGAAACATTACTTGCTCAGGAAGAGGGTAGCGAGGAAGCGGACAAGGGGCTTCTGGATCCATGTCTTGCGGAAGTGGAAAACCACGAAGAAGAGAAGGAGATGGATCAGGGCTACGATGAAGAAGGCCAGGGCTGTACCCATATAGGATGCCAACCAGAAGGCGAAGGCAAAGGCGAAGAACATCAGGACTGCGATGATGATGAAGAAGAAAAAGATGGCCAAGGCAGCCGCCGTCAATAGGCGTACTACCTTGTCCACTACGTCGAGTTTCACATATTCCGTCTGAAGCCCGAGGTAATGTTTCAGCACCTCAATCAGTTGGTCAAACGTCTCAACGTTCTTGTCGCTGGAAAGCATCTTATTCCTCCTCAGCAGCGTCCTGGATGTCATCTACCAAATCCACCACCTCTTTACGGCTGAGTTTGATGTTGGGCTTCTTCAGGAAGTCTTCCACTGCATCTGTGATCTTCACACGGGTGTCCTGACCCTTCTCGGGAGCCATCAGAATACCTAGAGCCGTGCCGGCAATTGCGCCACCTAAGAAGGCGCTTAAGTAACCTAAACTTTTCATAAATGATTCGTTTTATTAATGAATAATGAGTTTCTATCCTGCAAAAATACAAAACTTTTCCTTTGGAATGCAAAAAACTGTCACTTTTTTTGTTAAAAAGTTGTGTTTTCCCCGATTTAACAAACTTTATGTGCCATTTTCGCTTGCTTTTGCGTGATATTTTGTAATTTCGCATCCAAATTATTGCATTAACAAATTATTAAATAATAACATCAAATGAAAAAAACGACCCTTATTTGCGTAGGTTTATGCGCAGCCATGGCTTTTACAAGTTGTAAGTCAAGTGAGAGTGCCTATAAGAAGGCGTACGAGAAGGCAAAGCAGTATGACACTGCCACCGAGCAGACTACTCCTGGGGCGGATAATGCCGCCGTGGTGGCTCCTGTGGAGGCAAAGCCCGCCACAGAAACACGTGTGGTTGACAATCTCGACAATATCTCTGTCCGTCAGGAGAGCGTGTCGCTGATAAGCGGCTCTGGCCTGAAGGAGTTCAGTGTGATTGTTGGCTCGTTCGGCCTGATCTCCAATGCTGAAGGATTGCAGCAGCGTCTGAAGGCTGCCGGCTATGATGCACAGATCGTAAAGAACGAGGATAAGAATATGTACCGTGTGGTAGCCACCACGTTTGCTGACAAGGGCTCTGCAGTGTCCAGCCGTGACCAGTTGCGTGAGACCTATCCCGATGCCTGGCTGCTCTACAGCGCCCAATAAGCGAGCGAGTTGGCGAGGATTCTTTCCATCGACTACGGACAGAAACGTACCGGACTGGCAGTCACCGACCCTCTGCAGATTATCGCAGGTGGGTTGGCGACTGTTTCTACATCGGAACTATTTGACTGGCTAAAAGCCTATCTGGCCAAAGAGCCTGTGGAGCGTATCATCATCGGTGAGCCCAAGCAGACCAATGGTCAGCCCAGTGAGAACTTAGCCAGGGTGCAGCAGTTTGTGAACCGTTGGAGGAAGGCTTGTCCCGATGTGCCTATCGAATATTTCGATGAGCGGTTCACCTCCGTGCTGGCTCATCAGGCTATAATCGACGGGGGCTTGAAGAAAAAAGCCCGTCAGGATAAGGCTTTGGTGGATGAGATTAGTGCAACGATAATTTTGGAAGACTACTTAAGAAGCAGAAAATGATTCTACCTATTTATATATATGGACAGCCGGTGCTGAGGAAAGTGGCGGAGGATATCACCCCCGACTATCCCCAGTTGAAGGAACTTATTGCCGATATGTGGGAGACCCTCGCAGAGAGTGATGGTATTGGTCTGGCAGCCCCTCAGATTGGCAAGGCCATCCGCCTGTCGGTAATCGACCTGGATGTACTGTCGGAGGATTTGCCTGAATATAAGGGCTTTAGGAATGTCTATATCAATCCCCATATCATTGAGTACGACGAGGAGACTACTGACACTTCTGAGGAGGGTTGCCTGTCGTTGCCTGCCATCCATGAGAAGGTGGTGAGGCCCGCGCGGATTCATGTTGAGTGGGATGATGAACAGTTTGAGCATCATGACGAGTGGATCGAAGGTTATCTGGCCCGTGTGATGCAGCATGAGTTTGACCACCTGGACGGGAAGATGTTTGTGGATAGGATCTCTCCCTTGCGTAAACAGTTGATCAAGAACAAACTCAGAGCCCTCACAGAGGGAAGATACCGTTGTGGGTACAAGACCAAACCTGTGAAGAGATAGAAATGCGGCGCATTTTATATCTTTTGATCGTTTGGCCTGTACTGGCAAGTGCCCAGTTTAATACCGATCGTCTGGTGATGATAGGACGATCGGCTTTGTATTATGAGGACTATGTCCTCTCTATCCAGTATTTCAATCAGGCCATCAGTCAGAAGCCATGGCTCTATGAACCGTGGTTCTTCCGTGGCGTGGCCAAGTATTACCTTGATGATTACCGTGGGGCAGAGAATGATTGCACGGAGGCCATTGAGCGCAATCCCTATGTGGTGAGTGCCTATGAGTTGCGCGGTCTCTGCCGCATCAGCCAGAAGAAGTTTTCCGAGGCTGTACTGGACTATGACAAGGCCCTGCGCTATGATCCTGAGAATCAGGGTCTGTGGCATAACCGTATCCTCTGTCTGATTCAGGATAAGAACTATGACCGTGCCCTGGCAGAGATTGACTCGATGACCACGCACTGGTCGAAATATGCCCGTGCCTATGCCATGCAGGCAGAGGTCTATCTGTTGCAGGAGGATACCGTGAAGGCTGTGCAGTCGTTGGATAAGAGTCTGGAACTCGATCCTTACGACGGTGGTATCTGGGCAGAACGCGCTTTGATCAGTCTGGCTGCACAGGAGTGGAAGGAGGGCGAGGAATACCTCACCAAGAGTATCCATCTATTGCCCAAACACCCTGGAAACTATATCAACAGGGCTCTGGCGCGCTATAACCAGAACAATCTGCGAGGGGCGATGGCTGACTATGACACGGCGCTCGACCTCGATCCTAACAATTTCCTCGGCCACTATAACAGAGGATTGCTGCGTGCCCAGGTGGGTGATGACAACCGCGGTATCGAAGACTTTGACTTTGTGTTGAAACTGGAGCCCGACAACCTGATGGCGCTCTTCAACCGTGCGCTCTTGTTGGAGCAGACTGGTAATCTCCGTGCTGCTATCCGCGACTATTCGAAGGTTATCGAGGAATATCCCAACTTCTGGTTCGGCCTGGAGCATCGTGCCTCCTGCTACCGTCGTCTGGGCAACACTAAACAGGCTGAACTGGATGAGTTCCGCATCCTGAAAGCCCAGATCGACAAGCGTTATGGCAAACAGCCCAAGATGACCCAGAAACAGCGTCAGATGCGTAAGCGCAGTGACGAGGATCTGGAGAAATACAACCAACTCGTGGTGGCCGATGAACAGGAGGTGGAGCATGAGTACCAGAGCGACTATAGGGGTAGGGTACAGAACCGTAAGGCCGAGATGAACTACCTGCCGATGTATGGGCTGACGTTCGCCCGACCCTTCAGTGAGGTGAAGCGGGATATCCCTTACGAGCGGAGTGTGGAGACGTTTAACCAAATCTCGAAGGCTCGTCAGATCTATGTGTCGTGTGACCAGACCAAGTTGGGTGAACAAGATATGAAACAGACCTTCGCCTATATCGATTCGCTGAGTCATGTGATTGAGACGACGAAGACCACTGTCGATGTGAAGTCAAACCTCCTGCTGAGGGCTGTGGCCTATTGTTCGATCCAGAATTTCGACAATGCCATCGACGACCTGAGCATCTACCTGCAGATCGACTCTACGTCTTCTTTAGCCTATTGGCAAAGAGCCGTCTGTCAGGCGAAGATCAATGAGTTCAATGCCTCGCAGGGAACGAATGTCGAGTTGCAGTCGGCCAATGTGTTGGGGGATCTCTCTGATGCCATCCGGTTGGCACCGCAGAATGCCTTCCTCTATTATGACCGCGGCAATCTCTATGCCATGCGCAACGACTACCAGCGTGCCATCGACGACTATAGTCGGGCCATAGCCATCGAGCAGGATCTCGCGGAGGCCTATTTCAACAGAGGTCTGGTTCGTATTTATGCCAAGAAGACCGCCGAGGGCATCGCTGACCTCAGCAAGGCTGGTGAACTGGGACTCTATCAGGCCTATAGTGTAATCAAGAAGTACCAGTGATCATGAGACACCCCAGACTGCTGCTGCTGACGCTGTCGATGGTCCTTATCCAGATCATCTCTGCTGATGACCTGCTTACAGGAACCGTCATCGGCACGCCCGTCTCCGTGGATTACGACACCAGTGGCAGAACCACTGAGATTAACACCTGCAAGGATGCCTTTGACGGGGATCTCAGCACCTTTTTCGCCTCGTATGACAGGAGTTATACGTGGGTAGGACTCGACTTGGGCAGTGCCTATGTGATCACCCGTGTGGGATGGTCGCCGCGTAACGACAGTCAGGGCGAGAAGCGAGTACTCTTAGGTGTCTTCGAGGGTGCCAATAGGGCGGATTTCATGGATGCGCTACCTCTTTATGTCATCACGGAGAAAGGCAAGATCGGACGGATGGACTATGCGGATGTCGATTGTTCGCGGGGGTTCCGTTATGTACGATTCATCGGCCCTTCCGATGCCCGTTGTAATGTTGCGGAACTGGAGTTCTACGGCCATGAAGGGGTGGGGGATGACAGTCATCTGTATCAGATCACCAATCTCCCTACGGTCAGCATCCATACGCAGGACAATGCCATTCCATACGACAAAGTACATGAGATCGTCTCCCAACTGACTATTATCTCAGACAACGGTACGAAACTCCTTTCTGAACCAGGATCTGTTCGTGAGCGTGGCAATTACTCCCGCGGCTTCGACAAGAAGCCCTATCGCATCAAGTTCGATAAGAAACAGCATGTGCTCGATGCCCCTGCCAAGGCCAGAAAATGGACGCTCATCAATAACTATGGTGACAAGACGTTGATGCGTAACCTGTTGGCCTTCGAACTGAGTCGTCGCCTGGGTATGCCCTATACGCCCTATGGAACGGCCGTCGATGTGCTGCTCAATGGCGAGTACAAGGGCTGCTACCAACTTTGTGACCAGGTGCAGGTGCATAAGGGTCGCGTGGAGATCACGGAGATGACCCCAGAGGATAATGAGGGGACGGCACTGACGGGCGGCTATTTTTTCGAGGTCGATGCCTATGCAGATCAGGAGAAGTCGTGGTTCCGCTCCACCAACGGCAATCCCGTCACCATCAAATCGCCCGACGAGGACTCTATCACCACCCGCCAGCGTGACTATATCAAGGCGTATTTCAACAAGTTGGAGGTGAACCAGGACACATATCTTGACATGAACACTTTCCTGCGCCATTTCCTCGTGGGAGAACTCTCGGGCAACACGGATACCTACTGGAGTGTCTTTATGTACAAGGAGCGAGACGACGAAATGGTCTATACGGGGCCCGTCTGGGACTTCGACATTGCCTTCGACAACGATTACCGCACCTATCCCGTCTGTGACAAAACCGACTACGTCTATCGCAGTGGCGGTAGTTGTACGGGGAATATGAAGACGTTTGCCAACAAGGTTGTGATCTATAATGCCGATGCGAAGGCGAGGATGCTCGATATCTGGGACAAGGCGCGCCATAGTGGGTTGACAGAGGATAACCTCGTGGCATGGATCGACTCTGTGGAAACGGCGCTGGACCAGTCGCAACGTCTCAATTTCACGCGCTGGCCCATTCTGAACACGAAAGTCCACATGAATCCGAAGGCCTGGGGCAGTTATCAGGCAGAGGTACAGAACGTCAGACGGTTTATGAAGGAGCGTCTGGCATGGATGGACCGGAAGTTGGACTACACCTACGTGCCCAGTGGCATTGAGGAAGTGGATGTTGATCTCAGTCTGCCCTATGAGGTCTATACGCTCTCAGGACAGGCGTGTGGATCTGCCCTGGATGGGCTGAGACCTGGTATCTATATTGTCCGTCAGGGTCAGTCCGCGAGGAAGATCATGAAAAAGTGAAAGGTGAAAAAGTAAGGGGAAAATTTGGTATTATGCTCGATTTGCAGTAACTTTGCAGCCGTTTTAAACTCAAACATATATTGTAGATATGATCAACATTACTTTCCCAGACGGATCTGTTCGTTCGTATGAGCAGGGCGTGACTGGTTTTCAGATTGCAGAGAGCATCTCTCCGGCTCTTGCGCGCAGCGTTGTAAGTTGCGGAGTCAACGGAGAGACCGTAGAGTTGAATCGTCCTATCAATGAGGATGCTAAGATTGAACTCTACAAGTTTGACGATGAGCAGGGTAAGCATACCTTCTGGCACACCAGTGCACACCTCTTGGCAGAGGCCTTACAGGAACTTTATCCTGGCATTCAATTTGGCTTTGGACCTGCAGTTGAGAACGGTTTCTTCTATGA